>NZ_JAMSKS010000028.1:0-68245 GCF_024436645.1 Rhodococcus sp. T9N
TCGCTCGGCGATTGCCCCTTAGCGCCGGATTTCGTCAATCTGCTCCCCGACCCCCACGACTCCTACGGCGAAGTCGGAGAAGACACCACCACCTATGCCTACGACAACGCGACCGTGCACTCCTACGACCAAGCCGCAGTGCACGCAACAGACCGGGTTTCTCTCGTTCACCACAGCTCCACGCCGGCCGACGTCGAACGCGGAGTGACAGTCTTCGGCCCAGCACGGCGAAATATTCGCCTCCGGACATAAGACCGTTGCGACAGTGGGATGAGTCAGGCAACGCTCCACATTTTGCGCATTTTGCGTCTTTGCCTCGAATTGACAGTGGTGTGAGAGCGGAAGTGCAGCGGACCGCAAAACTTCCTCACCAGCGGTGATGCCGTGACTAAAAGCAATCGACGAGGTGGCGTTAATTAATGCATGCATGAACTCATTAACTACAGACAGAGTTAACGCATGAGTGCTAGCATTCATGCATGACGACAATCATGGTGTACAGCGAGGCTGGTGGAGTCACCAAGACGACGACCGCAGTTTCCCTTGCAATGGTGGCTGCCCTGTCGGGGTTCAAGACCACCCTCATCGACCTAGATCCCCGAGGTGCAGCCACCAAATGGATCGGCAGCTACCCGGAGGAATCGTGGCAGCACGTGGGCGCGATCTTGGCCGACGAAAACCCGGAAGGGTGGGCCGAAGATCTCGCCATTGACAGCGGGTGGGACGACAATCTGCGCATCATTCCGTCCTCGAGGTCGCTCTCGAACCGTGAGAGGGACTACGAGGATCACGCCGAACTGAGGCTCGCAACGGCGCTGGAAGGGCACACTGCGGAAATTCGCATCATCGACTGCCCTAACCGCCAAGGTGGAACGCTCACGCAAAATGCGCTCGCCGCCAGCGACAAGGTCATCTACGCCGCAACCGCGAATCAGGACGGGATCGACGGCGTCGAAGGTGCGCAAGAGTCCGTCGCAAAGTTCCGCAAAAGTCGCGAAGCGATCGGTGCCCCCTGCCGTCTCAGTGAGGCAGGCATCGTCGTCGGCGCCGTCAAGGAGACAGTGATGACGAAAGTTTCAGTGAAAGCGCTGGAGCGACTAAGGGAAACGGGCCTCGTTCTGACGCCAATCATTCCGAATCGCACCATTGTCGACCAGTCGCGCATGACCGGCGAGTGGTACGGAAAATTCGACAAGGGTGAGCCCGTTTTTGCCGCTTACCAGCAAATATTTTCCGCATTCATTAACGCATGAGTGCGCGAGTTGACTTAATTAATTCATGCACGCGTGCAATAATGAGTGAATGCACTAACTCATGCGTGAGTTACGGAATGCAGCAATGCATGAACTCATGAGTTACCGAACGAAGGAATGGACTAATGAGCAAAGAACCTGACCTCAGCGCCCCACGGAGAGGGCCGCGCCCGGCCGTCGACGAGGCTGTCGATTCGGCAGAGGTTCCAGCCGCACGCAGGCCGGTAGGGCGGCCGAAGAAGGAAAAAGCCGAACCCGTCATCCAGTTCTCAACCCGACTCGGCTTGAGCTTCCGGGAAACTATCGACGCCGTCGAAGACGAGACCGGACACAGCATCCGTTCGATCATCGAGCAGGCAATTCAGTCGACCTACCCCGAGCACTACAAAAAGCACGGCCGCAGTACCCGATAGCGAGCGCGCTGATTGATCTGAAAACGCAAAAGGAGCCCCGCCGGATGCACCCGGCGAGGCTCCAGACCGGGAAACCACTTGAAGGAAAGAACCCAGTCATGACCGACTTTAGCCTCAGAGCTGCCCGTATTCAGCTAGGCGCATTGCTCGCCGCACTCGCACTCGCGATCGTGATTGCCCTCGGTATCACCACCGGTGCATTCGTACTTTCCTTCGCCGTGCAACGCGACCTCGCACGGCAAGCACTGATCCCCGAACACCTGACCTGGATCTTCCCCGCAATCGTCGACAGCGCCATCCTCGGCGCCACCATCGCCATCGTCATCATCAGCAAGCTCAACATGAACAAACGCGACAGAGGCTTCTACATCGCACTCGCCGTCAGCGTCGTCGTGATCAGCATCCTCGGAAACGCCTACCACGCCTATCACGCAGCAATCGCCGCGCAGGAGTCAATCGATGGTGGGGGAGACCTCGGGTTCACTCCACTCGCGCCGGCCATTGCAGCGGCCATAGCGATCATTCCGCCGGCCCTGGTCTTGGCGTTCACGCACGGAATCACGATCTTGGTGAAGGCAGTCGGAATGGCGTACGCCGCTTACCGTGCGATCGTCGAAAATGCCACCGACAGTGAGGATGCAACGAGTATTGCGTCTGACCTCACCGTAGGCCGGGGACCGATCCGCGTCCCTCAGCCCCGCGAGAAGATCGCCCACAATATTGCGGAGCCGGCGGAAGCGCAACGAAACGAGGACGCCACAACGGCGGACACGCAGACCGACCAGGGCGAGCTTATTGCGGACTTTGCGGAGCCGTTTTTCGTGGACGAAATAACGAATGAAGGCCTCGACGACATCCTCGATCCCCAAGACACCGTTGCGGAGTTCCGTCGCCGCCAAGACACCGAAGAAGCCTATGCCGATACCGACCCCGGCATAGACGACCTCATGGCGTTCATTGCCAGCTCGGATCTGGCGAAGAACGTGAAAGACACAGCGGTCCGCAAGCTGACGAACCAGAACCTCACATGGGAAACCATCGCTTTGGAGTCGAAGCCCCCCGTCGCAATATCGACTGCATGGCGCCGGTATGTGAAGTTCGATAACGCAGCACGAGAAGCGGGATTCACGAGCCCGCCACTGCCCGACCTCCGGTCCGCTGAGAGCCCCGCCGACCGCGAACTCACCACCGTCTGACCAACTCCCACCAACAAAGGTGGCCCCGACAGTGCTACGAACACCGTCAGGGCCGATGACCACAGAAAGCACCTGTGACCATGAACAATCATACCGACCGATCCGAAGGCGTCGATCACGGCAAAACCGGCCGACCACCTGTGCAGCCACGAGCGAAAATCACCCGAGAAGCGATCCTCGAGGTGTCCGCCACCCTGTTCAGTCAAACCGGGTACGCGGGCACCAGCATCAACGACATCCTGGCGATCTCCGAGACCACCAAAGGGGCGATGTATTTCCACTTCTCGAAGAAGGAATCCATCGCCCAAGAAATGCTGCATCGCTGGGAGAACGTCGTCTCGGAGACAGTGGGGAAGGCCGCAGCGACAGGTCAACCCGCCGACCGGCAAGTGATCATGATCTACCGCGAACTCGCCCGCCGTACCCAAACAGAAGCGATCACCCGAGCTGGACTCATCCTGTCCGTCGACAAATCGCTCAGTGATGCGTGTGCCACCTACGAATCGTGGACCGACGCGATCACACCGATCGTCGTCGACGCGATCCGTTCCGGCGCCCTCGACTGCGCGGAAAGCATGTCCAGGCTCGCAGACACTCTCTGCGCCGGATTCGTCGGCGCAGTGCAGGTTGCCGCTAGCCTCGACGAGAACCACACCATCACCAAACGAGTCGACGATCTGCTGCTGATGTGGCGCGGAACCGACCCGGCCGCCGTCCGCATGATCGAAGGAGCGACGCTGTGAACACTTCCGCACCGGATCACACGCCCCGGCCCGACTCGTACACCGAAAAGATCCACCGAAAGTTGTTCTCCGACTTTCAAGAACCACCGACAGCCCTGACCGAGTCACAGGCTCGACGCTGAACCCTTGCGATCTTGCACAGTCATGCCAGCCACGCTGAAAACCGATGACCGCCATGATCGTTCGACAGTGCATATGGAGAGGCCTCGCGCCTCAGCCGAACCAACAGTACAAACAGAGGTCCTGGCAGTGCTCGCAACACCACCAGGACCAAGCCACAGACAGGACCTGTAGCCATGCGCAATCCTATTCGCCCCCACATCGGCCGAAACCACGGCAGCAAGAACGCCGCAATGCAAGATCGCGCGATCCGAACGCGAGAAGCGATCATCGCCGTCGCTGCCCAACAGTTCGACATCGACGGGTACGGCAACGCCACCATCAACACAATCCTCGACGCTGGCCACTTCGCGAGAGGTGCGGTCTACTACCACTTCCCATCCAAGGAGGCGATTGCGCAACAGCTCATCGCAGACTGGAATCTCGCGGTCGACGAGTCCATCCGCGACGCATCGGAACGCACCGCTGGAGGGACCACGTTCGATCGGTTGACTGCGATCTTCACTTCCCTGGCACACAAGATCGCTGATGACACCAATCTGCGCGCCGGGATGAAACTGATCCTCGAACCAGCCGTCGACAACGATGCAGCCTTCGCACGCTGGGTCGATTCCGTTAGCGACATCGTCGACACCGCCATCACCACAGGCGAAATCCCCGACACCCCCACCGCGCACCGACTCGCATGGAACCTCTGCGCCGGCACCATCGGAGCCACCCACGCCTCAGCGATCCTTCGAGAAGACGTCGACTTCGAAACCCGCATCGAGGATGCAGTTGCGGGACAACTGCGCAACACCGAACCGACCGTGCAGGGACCTGACCACTGACATCGCTGATCAGGTCCCTGTCACAGTCGACTGCAATACTCGAAAACAATCGGAGTGAGCTGCACAACCACAGCACCACCAGGGGGAAGAAGACACCATGAGCCGAAAGAATGAAATCCAGATCCGAGTGATCGCACTACTCGCAGCTGTCGGCCTCGCATTCGTCGCCGGAATCATGATCGGCACCGTATTCCGGCCTCAAACCGGTAGCGGGGGAATGGAAATCTCGATACCCGACTCCCTCGTCATCCCCGACTCCATCGCAACATGGCAGATAGGCCTCGCATTCGCCGCCATCCCCCTCGTCGTGGCCGGCCTCGCCGCCGCGCTACGCCCCTGGGCAAGGCACAAGTCCGAGACAAACATCCAGCGCTACAAACTGGCACGACTCGAAGGCGAGCAGCGCCAGGCGAACGCGACCTCGCACGGCAAGCACTGATCCCCGAACACCCTCACCAAATGTCAGACCCCCGAACTACCATCAACACCGCGACGAGCATCAGGTCGCCACACTGACCAGACCGAAGCGAAAGCCGAAGTCCTGACCTGCAAAAACCCTTGCAGATCGGTCACACGTGGCGACCTGATCCTCATTCACCACCACAAACCAGAGCTACCGCGACACCACCCGTGGTCCAGCTCCGACGCTCTCGCACAATCACCCCGCCAGCGCACCCAGCGGGAGGTGCCCACCACCGCACACACCCACCGCCGGCCACACACCAAGAACCGAACGACACCTCCGGCGCCGTTGCCGCTACGCAGCCCCGAGTGGTCAAGAAAGTCGTCGTACAAGTCGCCCCAGAACACCATGCCGGGGACCCGACCCGTCAACCCACGCTTCGCTCTACGGGGTTGACAGCCCACCCTCGACATGGTGACAGGGGAGCGACTCTACCGACTCTCAGAAAGGCATCAACATGACCGAAACAGCCGCTCCCACACGCTTTGTCGCGATACCCCGCACCGAAGAACACGGCGGACACGAGAACAAGTGCTTCACCCACTACGTCCAAGACAACAGCGGCCGCTACTGCCTACGCGGACCGATGGTCCAGTCGGACGCGGAATGGCTCGCAAACAAGATGAACACACAGTTGGGCTAACCAACCAACAAGGCCCGCACCGGATTCGGTGCGGGCCTCACTGCTGCACTCCTACGTGGAGGCTGGACGATCCGGCATCTTCATCAAGATCAGCTCCGCACCGTCCTTATACCGATACGCCCACTGACCATCCTTCGTAAGCACCGTGCCGGCCTGGCCCTCGTCCGGGGCCGGACTCCACCTCTGAGTCTCTTCCGGCTTTGCAATCTCACTCATCGAAATCCCACGTTCCAGGCCGCGCGATCTTCGGCGGCACGTCGATGCTCATACGAATTCCAGCCTTGAGGCCGCCATCAGGACGGTCGATCGTTCCGGTCATGCTCGGCGGCAGTCCACAGGCAATCGCGAACTCCGCCAGATCCAGATTCGGATCCGAATACTTCAGTACCTGAGCGGTGACGAGTACGACGTTCCATCGCAGTCGGTCGATCTCATCGGCGTCCAAAACGGTAGGACCAGCCTTGGTGTCTGTCGCACGGTCATGTCCTGCTCTGTCACGGCGGTACGGCGCGTCGGACCAGTCATGGTTCTTGATCTCGTCCGCGAATTCTTGCGCGAGTCTGCTCAACGTCATCTTTGCTCCTGCCGATAAGGAACCACCCGAGGGCGGCGTCTAAACACCTCGCCGACCGAGATGCCACTTCAAGACGCTACGCCGTGGTGCCGACACTGCCGCCGAGCACAACCTGTGTCGGCCATATGACATCGAACGCACGTTCGACTACCTTGAGTGGAGGGGTAACAGGCGGTAGGAGGGCAGATCGTCATGACAGAACTGTCCGACCAGGTCACACTCGGTGCAGAAGTCCTCAGCAAAGCGGAGAAGCTCGAACAACTCCGACGCAAAATGGCGTCGATACCCGCACGCTCCGACGGCACTGAACCAGCCACACCCTCTGTCATGCTCCACCCAGTCGACGAGCGCGAGCCGACTCCGATTGTCGCCACCGCGCAATCAACCCTCAGGATGCTGCCCGTCCCCAAGCCGATCGGCGACCTACTCCCGCGCGGGGGACTGGCACGCGGAACTGTCGTCAGCGTCGACGGCGCAGCCTCAGTCCTCATCGGCCTACTCGCCACCATCACCGCCGCCGGCGGACACGTCGCCATAATCGGAATGCCCGGCCTCGGACTCCTCGCCTTCCACGAGCAAGGTGGAAATCTAGCGAAGCTCGCCCTCATCCCTCAGCCAAAGGACGCCGCAATCGACTGCGCCGCAATTTTGCTGGAGGGCTTCGACGTAGTTGTCCTGGGCCTCGCCGGAGGTGCTGTGACGCCCTCTCGTGGGCGAGCGGTCGCTGCACGTGCGAGAAGTAAGGGATCACTGCTCATAGTCACTGAGGGGCAATGGGACGGTCCGGATCTGCGGATCTCGTCCCGAGTTTCCGGATACTCAGGACTATCCGCGGGGAGAGGGCGAGTGACAGGGGTCCAGCTCGACGTCGCGGCCGCCGGCAAAGGATTCCAGCAACGCACCGGACGCATGGAGATCCGCGACGACACCGGACAACTCCGCTGGGCCTCCGTCGACGACGCCCTCGCCGCCGGGGTACCGCCATTGAGGGCGGCGCAGTGATCAACACCGACCACTGGTCCGAACGATGGCCCGATCACCCCGTGATCAGGACATTCGACCCGCCGCGGGCAGTGAAAGTCGACATCGGTCGGGCGCTCCCGCTCGGACGCGGGGGAGCATCACGCGCCGATCACGTAAGCATGCGGGTGAAAACGTCCGCGCTCTACATGTCCGGGTATCTCGATGCAACCCAACAATTTTGGGTCAAAATGCATGACGGACAATGGCTGGCCGGGGTAACCGTGCGCGTCACCGACGCCGGCGGAACCAACCTCGTCGAAATCGACATGCTCGTGACCGCCGACGCCATCACCGAAGTGCCGGCCACCTGAACGTCCTTACTCGATCGAAGGTGGCAGCCGAGGTCCGTGCGCTCGGAACCGGCTACCGCGCCGTTCACGCTCGCGAGCGTCCGCCAACGCTGCCTTGATGGTGGTACGCGCCGCTGGAGCGATCGAGTACGTCACGCGTGGCTTCCCTGAAACGCTATCCACTCCTGGGTCGTGGCGGACCAACCAATTCGCACCCGTCAACCGGGCGAGAATGCGATAAGTCTTTCCACTCGAATACCCCAGGGCGTCCATGACTCGATATCCGTAGATCTCCTTCTCCGGATGCCGGAGAAGAAGTGTAAGCACCGCTTGAACCGCAGGTGTCATCCGTATGTTGTCGGCGGCCACACCACAACGCTACCAAAAAGATGCGTACATACTTTTTCACATATAGGAACCAGTCTTGCTCGTTGAAGAATGGACAGATGACACACAAAAGCGCCGGTGAGCAAGGTGCTCACCGGCGCTACTCGTACAAACTCGACCTATGTCACCATTCCTGAACGATGTCGACGGTGCTGCCCCAGATCGCCGGGTTGTTCACGCTGAACGAGACCTGACCTCGGTGGTTTGCGGTCTCGTCCACCAGTTGACCGATGGTGGCGCGGACGATGGTCCCGTCGTTGTAGACCGATCCTTCGCCGGAATACACACCCCAGTATTCGCCGGGGATAGCGTTGAGGAAATCGGCGGTGTTGGTATCAGCGATAAAACGCGTCTCGTTCTGATCGAACCGAACACCGACATATCCGTCTCCGGAATACGGCGTAGCGGCAGAAGCGGCACCCGCCCCGAGCAGGGCGACAGCACCGGCAGCGACCGGGACCAACAGCGCAGCTACGGCCATACGTGAACGGGACATTGAAACCTCCTACGACGCGAAGGCTGCATCGACCGCAACCAACTTGATGTAACTGACGGTATCGCAAATGCCGGTAACCGAACATTTGCGACAACATGACCTCGGTCACGTGGTCGAGGGACTGGGGGTCCGGCATTCGCGCGCTCGTACTTTATGACTAGGCGAAACAGTAGATAAGGGCCGGGAATGTGCACACGGAAACGGGCCGCCTGCCGTTTTCGTTCCCTGTGAGTGAATGCCTGGCACTCAACCCGGTCGGTCGGACCACCTAGTGCATCCGCCTGCCCGGCGGCCCGGCCACCTGCGGTGTCCCCCGAAGGGAACTCCGCTTCGCTCCGTTCTGGAAAAGCGTTTTATTTGTTTTCCCTTCTGGCCTTCCGATTTTGACCGGCGGTGACCTGCGCGCAACCGCTGACTCCGCTTCGCTCCGGCC
Source organism: Rhodococcus sp. T9N (assembly GCF_024436645.1). Lineage (NCBI taxonomy): Bacteria > Bacillati > Actinomycetota > Actinomycetes > Mycobacteriales > Nocardiaceae > Rhodococcus > Rhodococcus sp. T9N. Next base: position 8,865 of record NZ_JAMSKS010000028.1, read on the forward strand.
TCCGGCTCGAAAGACTTTTTCAACCCGCACTCGCAAGCTCGCAGAAAAACTCTTTCGCTCACCAGTTGCACTCCGGCCCCCTAATGCCGGTCCAACTCTCCTATGCCAGAAGGGCAAAAAAATTGGCGGGGTACGGGGTTGGTCCCCAGTCACGAACGAAAGGTCACCGATGAGCGACGACTACGACTACACCGAGGGCGACGACTACAGCGCGGCAACCATCCACTACGCCGGACTCAGTTGCGGGTGCGGTGACTACTCCTGCCCTCGCATGCACAACGACGCCGCGCAGTGCGTCAACGCCGAGTAACGACAACCACCCACCAACCTCGAGCAAAGGAAAAACGATGAGCAACAACACGAACTGTGATTGCGGCCAAACCTCCTGCCCCGCAATGACAGACGACACGCAGATGTGCATCTACCCGGACCCCGGCGACTACGCCTGCACCGCGCAACGATCCGGCGACGAGGACTGCATCTGCGGTTGAGCGACCCACCACCCACCACAAAGGAGCCCCACATGAGCACCGAAACCGACACCCTCGCACCCGCGCTCGTCGCCGTTGTCGAGGCGACCGCAGCGCTCGATGCAGCGATGTTCGACCGCAGCCGCGAAGGGTTCATCGACGTCACCGCCCTGGTCGACGCCTTCGCAGCCGCCCGCGCCGCAGCCCGCGACGCCGGACACACCGAGGAGGACATCGACGCCGCCGCCACCCCCACCAACTAACCACCCGCCCATCCGTCACCAGCAAGGACGCGCAGCATGACCGACCACAACCGCCCGACCGAAGGAGAAAACGATGTACGGCTACGACCTGCACAACATCTGCGAGAAAGCAGATGCCTGGGCGAAGTTGTTCGAGACAGCCGAGTATCTCGCCAGCGTCGTCGAGCACAACTGCTGTTCGGAAATCGACGTGTTCGTGGAGCTGCTCATCTCGCTCGACTACCACGGCCACGCCTCCGCCCTGATGGACGCACACATCGAGGCCGATAGCTGCCGAGACCGTCACCCCACGGCCGATCAAGTGATCTTGGAACCGGCCACCGCTTGAGACCGAAAACCCTACGGAAACAACACAACACCGGGCGGCTGGTATCCGCCCGGTGTCGTGTCCGAAAGTCTACGAGAGGCAACACCGTGACCGCAACACACACTGCCCCCGCCACAGCACTCGAGGTTGCGCAGCTGCACCCCGACGCCCTCGACATCGGCGAGAACGTCCGAGACAGCGTCGATCTGACGCAGACACCCGACTTCGTCGAATCCATCCGCGAAAACGGAGTACTCGAAGCGATCAGCGCAGTCCGGACCGCAGACGGAACGATCGTCGTCCGCGACGGTCAGCGCCGCACCCTCGCAGCCCGCGAAACCGGCCTGACCAGCATCCCCGTCGTGATCTACCCCGACACCGAAGGAAGCGACAAGGCCCGCGCCGTCGACCGGATCGGCAAGCAGATCACCGCCAACCGGCACCGCGAAGGGTTGACGGCAGCTCAGCACACCCGAGGGGTTGCGCAGATGCTCGAATTCGGTGCGTCCATCACGAAGGTGTCCAAGACCCTCGCGATGAACAAAAAGGACGTCAAAGCCCAGGCAGCGGTAGGGAAAGCCGAGGCAGCCCGCACCGCCCTCGATGCCGGACAGCTCGACCTCGAGCAAGCCGCAGTAGTGGCCGAGTTCGAGGAAGCCGGAGATACCGAAGCCGTCGAGATGCTTCTGAACACCGGGCCGTACAACTTCACCTACACAGCCCAACGCATCCGGGACCGCCGCGAAGAGGAAGTGGCATACGCGCAGACCGCAGCCCCTTACGCCGAGCAGGGATTCACCATCCTCACGGCCGCACCGGATCACAGGACGGCGCTGACCCCGGCAGATCTGCTGACCACAGACGGCGGCGAGGTCACGCAGGAGTTGATCGACGCCACGCCGAAGTTCTGGTCCGTGGTTCTGGTCTATGCGGACGTGCTGTGCGACACCGCGACCGGAAACCCGGTGGATGAGGACGATATCGATTGGGACACCGCCGAGGACGACGACGCCGTACCCGCCGAAGGACTCCGGCACGCCAACACTGCGGAATGGCGCGAAGAGTGGACAGCGGAGTACTTCTGCCACGACCACGAGGGAGCAGGGTTGGCACTGACGCCGGTCATGGAAGCAGTCCGCAGCACCGCCGCCGCAGCCACCGACGAGGAAGAGGCAGCCGAGGGTGCACTCACCGACGAGGAACGCGCCGCCGAGGCAGCCCGCCGCCAGCGCGAGCGGGAAGCGAAGGACAAGCAGGAACGGCGGCGAGTCCGGGAGCTGAACAAGCAGGCCGAGTCCGCGACCACCGTTCGGCGCGAATTTCTGCGCACGAGCTTGCTCGCCCGCAAGACCCCGCCAGGGGCGGCAGCGGCCTACGTCGCGGCGACCATCGCTCAGGATCCCCACCTGTTGACCGAACACAAGGCCGGGGAAGTCCTCGCTGAGCTGATGGGCTTGCCGAGTGTCTACCCAGGCAAGGAAATTGCAGCGACGGCAGCGAAAGCGACCGAGGCCCGTGCTCAGGTCCTCACCCTCGCGCTGGTGCTCGCCGCGCAAGAGTCCCGCATGGTCAAAGACGCATGGCGATCCAAGCCCCGCAACGCCGACCGGTACCTCAGTTTCCTGATGGGGCAGGGCTACACCCTCGCCGCCGTCGAGGAAATCATCACCGGACAGCTCACATTCGACGAGGTCGCGATCGACTGACCCGATGTTGCGGCGATCCCCGACCCGAAAGGGTTGGGGATCGTCCGCCCTTCCGCCCCGCACCTTCCGCCCCCGGCCGGCGGTCAGAGCCACCGGCGGACCGGAAGGGCGGAATGCGGACAAGCCACAGAAACACGAGAAAGCACCCGGCCGGCGGCCAAAACTAACGATAAAGGCGCAAGGAAAAGGAGCCGACCCGCCCCGGTGTGAACATTCTTCTATCCCGACACTCGCGCATCAAGGCCGCACCGGAAATAATATCCACACGCGCCACTCGCGCGCTCGAACAACGGCGCTACGATATTTTTTCCTCCGCTCACCTTGACTCACTCCCGCCGAGACCAGAATATCGGCAGATACCAGGGGAGGGGGAGAAAGTGCAGGTAGACCGCGCAAAACTAGCTGCATATGTCATGGTCGAGTGTTAGTGAATGAATCTCGGAATGATTGAAAATGTTATTAGCGAAAGCGTAAAACTAATCGAAGAAATACCCATTAAAGTATTGGCTTATATCGCATTGTTCGATAGAATGAAATCAATAAAGAATCACCGACAAGGGGGAATGACAATGGCGATCACCGTATACACCAAGCCCGCATGTGTGCAATGCAATGCCACGTACCGCGCACTCGACAAAGCGGGAATCGAATACGACGTCATCGACATCACCGAAAACGCGCAGGCCCGCGATTACGTCATGAGTCTCGGATACCTGCAAGCCCCCGTCGTCGTCGCAGGAGAAAACCACTGGAGCGGATTCCGTCCCGACGAAATCTCCAAGCTCACCCCGGCCGCCTGACCACACACTTTCACCAGCGAAACGAGGACACCATGACCGCAGCAGCATTCACCTTCACCCCCGACGCAGACTTCGTCGACCGCGCACTCGACGCCGAGCTCCGCCGCGACAGCGAATCCGTCGACCGGAAGCTCCGCACCATGCTCGCCGCCCTCGACGACTCCCTCGCCGGAATCAGCGACGCACGCGAAGAACTGCACACCCTCTACACCGCACCAGACACGGACACCGCCGAAGTTGTTGCCGGCCACGGCCAGGACATCGCAACCCACCTCGAGGACGCAGCCCGCAACCTCCGCGCAGCCGCCGAGATCCTGCGCAGCCACCGGCAACTCACCTCACCGCGCCCCTGACCTCCCATGCCCACCGGCGACAGCAAGGAACCCGACGTGACACTCTCACTGGCCACCGTCCCCGACTTCGACGACCTCACCGACAACGAAGACGACATCGACGAGTACAGCATCGCCCTCGACGTCGAAGCACAACTCCTGTGCTCACTGCTCTGGGCACCGGCCCAGAGCGCGAAACGAACCGTCGCGACCCTGACCAGCGCAGACTTCTACCGACCCGTCCACGCCGAACTCTTTGCCGTCATCGCGGACCTTGTGAGCGCAGGCAAACCCCACAACAGTGCCCACGTCTTCACCACCTTGCAGCAAGAAGGCCGCACCAGCGGACACCTCGGCAAACAACTCACCAAAGCACTCACCGACATCACCACCATCGGCGTCCCGTCCGCCGAACTCGAGGACAACATTGCAGCAGTCCTCACCCAGGCCTACCGGCGCGGATTCTTCGACGCAGCACGATCCCTCGCCCAAGCCGCCGAAGAGCTCCCCGAAGACCAACTGTTCGAGCACCTGCTCAGCATCGGCCGCGAACGCCGCGCAGCTTCCCAACGCCTCGCAGCCATCCGCGAAGGACGAGCATGACCAACAAGCCAGGTGTGGTGAAACACAGCATCTTCGGAGTCCTCGCGCTCGCCGTCGCAGCCCTGGACTTCACGATCGGCACCAAACATGTGATCACCGCCGGAATCATCGCCCTCACCGCCTCCGTCTACAGCTTCGCCAAAGCCGCCAGCCTCCGAAAAGCTCCAAAAGACAGAGAGAATCGACCTTGACGACCGAAAAGGGCACCAGCAAACCCGGCTGGAAAGCGCACACCGTCGTCGCGCTGATCAGCCTCGCCGTAGGCATCATCTTCCTCACCGGCGGAACAACCATTTCCCTCATCGCCGGAACAAGCCTCCTCGGACTCGCGATCTACCACCTCGTCGTAGCCCTACGCCTCCGCCGAGAACTCAACACACCCACCGAAGAGAAAGAGCGGCCATGAGCGACGACGAACACGACGCCTGGAAACTGCACCACCACGGAGCCAGCTGGGACGAGATCGGCACCGAAATGGGATGCAGCCCCACCACTGCGCAAACCCTCGCAGCCGCCTACGAGAGGCGCACCGACGCAGCAGCCCACACCGCGCAAAACACCCTGTTCTGACCCTCGGCACCGCAATCCCTGTCGGACCTAACCGGCACACTCACCAGAAACGACAGAAAGGACCGCCATGAACAACGAGATCACCACCATCGTTGCCCCAGTCGCAAAAGCAGGAGCAGGGTCAGCAGTAGCCGGATTCGTACTCGGAACACTGATCGCCTGGCTGTTCTTTCCCGACGCAATGAAGCCGTGGCAATTCGGCATGATCTTCGCCCTCGTCACGCTGCTGCTGGTTCTCCTCAGCGCCGCCCCCTTCGTATGGCGCCGGTACAGCGGACAAAGCTAGCAGCGCACTCTTCGACGCTCGACCACAACGAACCCGAACCCCGAATCAACCACGAGAAGGAGGACAACCGCATGGCTATCGCCGGGATCATCGCCGTAGCAGCACTCTTGATCTGGGGATTCGGATCGATCATCGCCCGCCTCGCAGGAGCGATCGCAGTCTTCGAAGGACTGCTCCGCATCGGCTTCACCGGAAGCACCCCCACCGCCTACAGCATCCTCGCCGCCGGCATTGCAATCTGGATGACCGGACACTGGATCTGGGCGTTCAAACACAAAGCCTGGCGCACCCGACTCGCACTGACCGCCTACAGCCTCCCCGGACTCCACCATCTCGCGCCCATCCCTACCAATCACACCACCAAACAGGCGCAGCGCACCGCTGTTTGGCCGAGCAATCACACGGAGATGAACCGATGAGCGAGCAAACCCGAACGACACTCATGGTCGCTGGCCTCGTTGAAGGTGCGATGGGCCGCGCACTCACTGATGAGGAAAACGAAATCCTGCGTACCGCAGTCGAATCGTCCACCGACAGAAGCCCCCGGCCGTAGATGTTGTTATCGATCAGAGGCATGGCGGCGACGGGGGTAAGGCGGCATAGTCATACGGCCGGGAAACGAGGCCCAATAAGTCCGCAATGCGTCGCTGGGCCATTCGGTGATCTTGTATACCCGGTCGTGTACCTGTGATCGCGACACCTCAGGTTCATCGGACTTGACGATCTGGCTCACTCGGCCAGGTGACAGCGCCGCAGCCTCCGCAATGAGCGCCTGACTGAGGCCCGAGCTGCGAGCGATCTTCATCGCATCCGCAAGAAGCGCTTCGACTTCGTCGGACAACCCCCGGAGAGCGTGGAGGAGGCGTGCAAGCTCCACGACATCCGCGAGAGCGTTCTGCCGATCTTCATCATTCATGCCTTATGTTTAGCACTCTAACGATAAGGCCGATAGGCCGGAAACGATCGTATTCGGCCCACGAATCGACCTGAATCGGCGTGTGACTTTCTCCGGTGAGTGGCGGCGGTCTTCAGCCGCTCAGGGGCACGGTTAGTTGACTCCGATGACGAGGGTGCTGGCGGCGGCTTCGACGACGTCGTTGGTGATGGTCTGCAGCTCGTTGATCTTCAGGACGCGTTCGATCTGGGGGAAGAGTCGCTCCAGGAGGCGGAAGTTGCCGCGGGTGATGCGGCTGATCGCGGCGATGGTCTGGGCGTCGGTGAAGTCGTCGGGGTTGAGGGTCTTGCCCAGGGAGCGCCAGTGGCGTTGGAGGACGAAGAGCATCTCGTCGGTGCTCAGGGGCCGGTACTGGTGGGCGAAGCCGACGCGGCTGTAGAACTGGGGGTAGTGGCTGAACTGCTTCTCCAGCCCGGGCATGCCGATGAGGATCAGGGCGATCTGGTCGCGGTCGTAGCGGTCCCGTAGGAGCTCGAGCGCGGTGGGGCTCAGGCGTTCGGACTCGTCGACGATGACGAGCTGGACGTAGTTGGTGGTGCGCCGGGTGCCCCACCGGTCCAAGGGGATGCGGTCGGGGGCTTCGACGTGCTGCTGGATGCAGATGCTGGTGCGCGTGATGATCCGGTCCAGGTCCTCGCGCAGCAGCCGCGGGGTGGTCAGGACCCCGGGGGTGTACAGGGCGGTGCGGTTCTTGGCCAGCGCGGCGTAGATCTTGGCGTCGTCATCGCAGCGCGGGCCCCAGTCGGTGAGCAGCTCGTGGGCTTGGTCCCAGTGGGCGTAGCGGCGTGCGGAGACGGTCTTGCCGACCCCGGCCGGCCCGAAGCACAGCCCGATGGTGCGCCCGCGCCGGACGGAGTCGGCGAACTCGGTGAAGCGGCGGTGCTCCTTGGTGACGATGAAGCGTTCGCTCACCTGAGGTCCTCCTTGTAGACCTTGAGCCGCGCCACGGTCGGCACGCGCGGCGGCACGGGCCTGGCAGGGGCGTCGGGGGTGTGGGCGGCGACGACGGCGATCCGCTCGTTGATGCCTCGGCGCAGGGCGCGGCGACGGGCGTTGCGGGCGGCCTGGACGTCCTTGAGGCTGATCTGCTTGGCGTGGTGTTCCTGATCGACGGCGGTGCACAGGAACTGGTCGTGGTCGAAGACGCGGATCTCGGTGATGTCTCTGGGGTCGTAGCGGATGACCACGGGGCGGCCGACGAAGCCGGCGAGGGTCGGTGAGACGTAGCGCATGCCTTGGAAGTGGATGCCGTCGCGGCGCACCGTCCTGGATCGGGCCACGGTCAGCAGCAGCCCGTCCAGCGCCTGGAGGCTGTCGGGAAGGCGTGGCAGCCAGCCGTCGGCGATCCACGCCGACCGCGGCGAGACGCCGAGCTCGCCGTGGGCGCGGTCGTTGTAGTCCAGGACGAACGCCCCGACGGCGGCGTCGAGGTCAGCCAAGGACAGGGCTGGCGCGGGCCAGCGCTCCGCGCCGCTGTGGAGGTGTCCGGGCAGGGTGGTGAGCAGCTCGGTGTTGACCGTGCCGAAGAAGCGCTCGACCTTGCCTCGCCCTTGGGGTCGCGCGACGGCGGAGTGGATCAGGCGGATGTGCAGGTCGACGGCGGTGCGGGCCAGGTGGTCGCTGGTGAAGTCCGACCCGTGGTCGACGTACAACAGGTCGGGGATGCCGCACATCGGCCACCGGGGGTCGGCCTTGGGCCAGATCGCCTGCCGTAGCGCCAGGGCGGTGTGCATCGTTGACGGCGCACCGAAGAAGACCGTGTAGCCGCAGATCGCGCGGGAGCAGTCGTCCATCACGACGGTCAGCCACGGCCGGGCCGGCTTGCCGTCCGTGCCGACGAGCACGATGTCCAGCAAGGTGTGGTCGGCCTGCCACATCGCGTTGGGGCGGTCGGCCGTCCGCCGCAACGCGAGCTCGTACTTGTCCCGGTAGGAGCCTGCTCCCTCGAGGGCGAGGGTGACCATGCCGGGGTCCAGGGCGGTGATGATCGACCGGACGACGCCGTAGGACGGGACCGGCCACGCGGTGCCGGCGCAGACCTTCACCACCGTCCGGTGGATCGCGGCGATCGGTGGGCGGGGCCGGGTCAGCCCGAGCCCTTCGATTAGCGCGATGAGGTCCGCCGGCAGGTGATGCCCGCCCGCGTCCGCCCGCGGCACTCGGCCCAGGGCCGACAGGCCGCCGGCGCGGTAGCGGGCATGCCAGCGTTCCAGCGTGCGCACTCCCAGGCCGTGGTGACGGGCCAGCGCGGCGAGCGGGACCTGGTCCTCGACATGCAGCCGCAGGATCCGCCACCGCCCGTCCGCGTCCACGGCCGGCCTACACGGCGCTCGTGGCTCGTCGTGACGGGGCCGCTGCGGCGGGCGCGCGGTTCAGGGCCCGGTAGATGGTGGTGCGGGAGACGCCGAGCACCTGCCCGATCTGGGCGACGGTCATGTCCTTCTGCTCATACATCCGTCGGGCCGCCCGGACCTGGTCCGCGGACAACGCCGACGGCCGCCCACCGCTGCGGCCCCGAGCACGAGCGGCCGCCAGGCCGGCGTTGGTGCGCTCTCGGATCAGGTCGCGCTCGAACTCGGCCAGTGCCGCGAAGACGTGAAACACCAACCGTCCGCCTGGGGAGGTGGTGTCGATGGTCTCCTGCAACGACCGGAACCCCACGCCGCGGTCGGCCAGGACCTGCAGCTGGTCGATCAGGTGGCGGATCGACCGGCCGAGCCGGTCCAGCCGCCACACCACCAGGGTGTCCCCCGGGCGCAGCTGGTCCAGCAGCTTGTCCAGCTCCGGCCGGTGCTGCAGCGACCCGGAGCCGGTGTCGACGAACACCCGGTAGCACCCGGCCTTGGTCAGCGCATCGACCTGCAGCGACGCGTCCTGATCGGTTGTCGACACGCGCGCGTACCCCAGGAGATGCCCCACGCGTCGACCGTAGCGAAACCCGTCCGACACGGGAAGTATCGCGCCGTAGTTTTCGGCACGCAGTTCCGCTACATCAGGCGCCTCGTCGACGACGCGCGCCGCCCGGCCCTCCGGCGCGTGTAGCGGAATCGTTCGTTTGAGATACGCCGCTAACGCGCCGCGACCGGGCCCTGGGGCCCACGTCCTGGACCTCTACCGCGGCTCCTTGGAACGCGGAGCGCTGCCGATCGCGGGTTTGAAGGCGCGCGCCCCGTCGCTCGGCGAGTCGGGCCGGACGCCCCCCGAGTGAATCGCTCTTCCGTCCGTCATGGTCGTCAGAACCGGACCTAGGCTGCTTCGCATGACGCACCTGGTCTGGGACATGGACGGCACACTGCTCGACACCACGTCGGTGGTGCCTGACGCGTTCGTCGCGACGGTGCAAGAGCTGGGGGTTGCCGACGTCGACCGGGAAAAGGTCGTTGCGGCCTACTCCCTCGGCGTGCCGGAGGTGATGCTCGAGCACCTAGTCGGTCGGCCACTCAAGAACGGCGAGGTCGACGCTTACTACGACCGACTGCACGCCAGCACCGTTACGGCCTATGCCGGTGTGCTCGAGACCCTCGCGGCGCTGCGTGCGCGGGATCTGCGGACGGTCATCTTCACGGTCGCCAGCAGCCGTGCGGCGCGCATGCTGCTCGCCTCGGCCAGCATCGAGTACGACATCCTCATCGGTGGGGACCACGTGGCGTGGCCGAAGCCCGCCCCGGACGGCATCCTGGCCGCAGCGTCCCGGCTAGGAGTTGATGTAGCCGACATCGTGTACATCGGTGACGCGCCGACCGACTTGCGGACAGCCCGATCCGCCGGCGCACGCGGCGCAGCGGCGACCTGGGGCCACCTGTACCGGGCGGAGGAACCCGCCGACGCGCGGCTCGCTGCACCGATGGATGCGTTGGCCCTGCTCGAGACCTAGGAAGGGCGCTCCTGGTCATCGGCGTCACCTGACCGTGCCCGCCACTCAGCCCGCCCTACACCGGCGAAAGTCACAGCTTTGACCATCCGGTCGCAGGTAAGAACCGTCGACCGCAGGTAGGGAGTGCAGGGATGTGAGCGGCACAGACGCAACTACCCATCGTTCCCGCGTACCAATGTTGACTCTGTGGTGGGCGATGTTGCGCCTTGGTGCCGTCGCGTTCGGCGGGCTTGGCCCGACGCTGGCCTTGCTCGATCGCTCATTGGTCGCTAGACGGGGGTGGTTGACGTCGACCGATGTGCGGGACGCACTCACCTACACCAAGGCGCTTCCCGGCTCCACTGTCGTGCAGATTGTCACCTTCCTTGGCTGGCGGCTCGGTGGGGTGATGGGGGCACTAGTCGCTACCTTCGGGTTCCTCCTGCCTGCCGCAGTTCTGATGACGCTCGCAGCGGCCGGCGCCGCGGCACTGCCTGACGCGGCTTGGGTCGACGGAGCGCTGCTGGGTATGCAGGTCGCCGTTGTCGGTCTGCTCGGGCATTCGATGGTTGGGTTGTTGACCAAAGAGGCGCGCACGCTCGCCCTCGCCGCGGTCGCGGTGGCGGCGGCCGCCGGGGGGTTCTTCGTCAACCCTGCCATCGTCGTGGTGCTTGCCGGGCTGGTCGGGGTCATCGTCGACCGGGTGCGCCGATACCGGGGCGGCCACCGTGGTTGACCTGGTCGCCACGTTCCTTCTGATCGGTGCGCTGGCCTTCGGCGGTGGCCAGGCTGCGCTGCCACTGGTGGAGCGGCTCACGGTCGGGGTGCACGGTTGGCTGAGCCCGGGTGAGTTCGCGACAGCGGTCGGGCTTTCCTACGCAACTCCCGGTCCGGTGCTGATCATCGCTGCCTTCGTCGGATACGTGACCGCTGGGGTGGGCGGTGCGGCGGTCGCCACCGCTGCCGTGTTCGCTCTCCCGGTGCTCGCGGCGATCGGTGCTGCCAGCGCAGTGAATCGGTTGTCGCAGACGTGGTGGCTGCCTGCCTTCGGGCGCTATGCGGGTGCGGGCGCGATCGGTCTGCTCGTCGTCACGCTGACGTCACTCGCCCGCCCTGTCGCCGACATCAACCCGGGCCTTCTTGTCGGTTCCTTGTTCGTAGGGCTTGCCGCCCGCCGGGTACACCCACTGCTGCTCCTTGCTGGGGCTATCACCGCCGGGGCGATTACGGCTTCCCTTCTGAACTAATCGCCTTGCGGGCCTGGACCCAACCAGGCAAGCCGTGAATGTCGCGGGTGGGGCCGATCAATTGCCAACCAGAACCAGCCCGAGCAGGGTTCCGGTGAGACTGACCGCGGCCATCGCGCCAGTATGAACAAGGGCGAGGAGCACGGTCGGTGGCTCCACGTATCAAGGCGGGGGCTGCGCGTTAGGTCCGGTCACGCCGACTGAGGAGCAGCGAGGTCGCCGCTGAACAGGGTGCGCAGGGCGCCCATTGCTTCCGAGCGGGCCTTGTAGTAGACCCACACGCCGCGCTTATCCCGGTCGACCAGGCCTGCGTCGTGCAAAACCTTCAGGTGGTGGCTGAGGGTCGACGGGGCCAGGTCGAAGCCCTCGGTCAGGTCGCACATCGCGCACGCCTCGCCGCCCTCGTGGGACAGGATCATCGACATCAGCCTCAGCCGAACCGGGTCGGCGAGCGCCTTGAGCATGCGGGAGACGCCCTCGGCCTGCTCGGGGCTGATCGGCTCGCGCGCTAGCGGCGTGCAGTACCTCAGGGCCGCGTTCCGGGTGGGCAGCAAGGACATCGACATGCGTACATGTTGACATGTATCGAAGTCTGTGGCAATATTGTCGCTGAAGACTTCGATGACAGTCGAAGTCTGGAGGCTTCCCGACCAGGAGATGTACCGATGACCGTTCCCGCCCAGTTCTTCCGTTCGAAGTACCGCGCCATCGAGGGCGGTTGCGTGTCCTGCTCCGGGGACCTTGCGACCCTCGAGGCCCTGCCCGGGGTCAAAGAGGTGGACGCCCTGGCCTCCGGTCTGGTCCTCGTGACCCACGACGGCACCGTGAGCGATGACGCCGTGGTCCAGGCGGCCCAGAAGGTCGGGCTGCCGCTCGCCCCTGCCGGCCCCGCCCGCCCGGTACGCGTCTGACGCTCCACCACTGCACCCAGCAAACCGATGAAGAGAAGGTAAGAACAAGATGAGTGCTAGAGCGACGACGTCGCCACAGGTAGCAGCTCCGGTCGTGGTGCGGGCGGCCCGGCGCCGGTGGTGGCAGAACCCCGAGATGGTCACCCTGGCCGTCGCCGCGGTGCTGCTGGTGGCCGGGCTGGTGGTGGAGTGGACCATCCACTCCGAGCCGGTGGCCCTGGCCCTATTCTGGGGCGCGATCCTCATCGGCGGCGTCTACCCATTGCGCAGCGCGATCCGGGCGGTGCGCCACAAACGGCTGACCATCACCGTGCTGCTCGTGGTGGCGGCTATCGGCGCCATCGCGCTCGGGGTGATCGAGGAGGCGGCAGCGCTCGTCGTCATCTTCAGCCTCGTTGAGGCCATGGAGGCATACGCCACCGACAAGGCCCGAGGGTCCATCAGCGCCCTGATGGAGCTCACGCCCCCGACCGCCAACCGACTCAACGATGACGGGGCGACCAAGACCGTGGCGGTGGAGGAACTCCACCCCGGTGACGTCGTCATGGTGCGCCCCGGTGAGCGCCTACCCACCGACGGGATTGTGGTTGACGGTGCCTCGTGGGTGGACGCCAGCCCGGTGACCGGGGAGTCGGTACCGGTCGAGGCCACCGCGGGCACCGAGGTCTTCGGCGGCAGCCTCAACGGCAACGGGGTGCTCCGGGTGAAGGTCACCAAGGAGTATTACGACACCGTCCTGGCCCGGGTGATCGGGCAGGTCGAAGAGGCACAGGCCAACCGCAGCGGCGCCGAGCGGTTCGCGGACAAGTTCAGTGCCATCTACACCCCGGCGATGTTCGCCCTGGCCATCGTCGTAGCCCTGGTCATGCCGCTGCTCGGCTTCGAGTGGCGCGAAGCGATCTACCGGGCGCTGGTCATCCTCGTGGTCTCGTGCTCGTGCGCCCTGGTCATCTCGGTGCCTGTCAGCGTGGTCACCGCTATCGCCCGGGGCGCCCGCGACGGCATCCTCATCAAGGGCGGCATCTACCTTGAGCGCCTGGCCGACATCAAGGCCGTCGCCTTCGACAAGACCGGCACCCTCACCCGCGGCCGGCCCACTCTCGCTCAAGTGACGCCCCTCGACGGGATCAGCGAGGACGAGGCTCTGACCCTTGCGGCGGCGGTCGAGACCGGTAGCGAGCACCCCATCGCGACCGCGATCGTGGCCGGTGCCCGCGACCGCGGGTTGACCATCCCGGCCGTCCAGGATGCACGCGCCCTGCCAGGAGCCGGCATGGAAGCCACCCTCGACGGTCGCACCCTGCACATCGGCCGGCCCACCGACGAGGACCGGACTGACGGCACCGCAGGCCCGGCGCTGGCGCACGCCGAGGCGGAAGGATGCACGGCCGTGGTTCTTCGCGACGACACCCGACCCTTGGCCGTCGTGGCGGTGGCCGACCAGCTGCGCCCCGACGCCGAAAGCACCCTTACCGAGCTGCGCGACCTCGGAGTCGAGCGGGTCCTGATGCTCACCGGCGACAACGCCACCGTCGCCAGATCCACCGCGCAGGCCCTGGGGCTAGACGACTACCGCGCCGAGTTGCTCCCCGAGGACAAATCCGCCGCAATCCGTGAGCTGCGCGAGAAACACGGCGTGATCGCGATGGTCGGCGACGGCGTCAACGACGCCCCCGCCCTGGCCAACGCCGACCTCGCCATCGCCATGGGTGCCGCCAGCACCGACGTCGCCCTAGAGACCGCCGATGTCGCCCTCATGGCCGACGAGCTCGACCGGCTCCCGGCCGCCATCCGACTCTCGCGCCGCGCTCGGAACAACATCAAGATCAACATCGTCCTGAGCCTGACCGTCGTGGCCGTCCTGATCGTCGCCGCCCTCGCCGGCTGGATGTCCCTGACCACCGGCCTGCTCCTCAACGAGGGCAGCGCGGCGCTGATCATCCTCAACGGCCTGCGCATGCTCCGCCCCGGCCGCGGCGAGACCCGACGCGCCCGAACCTCGGTATCTGTCTAATCTCCGGGCCGAAACCAGTCTTGTAGACCAGTTTCGCACCATCACCAACAACGTCATAGCGCACCGTCATCATCGTCATCACCACCCGACGCGGCCGCCACAGAGTGCCACCAGAACACCGCCATATAGAGGCGAAAGCCACATCGGCGTGATCGAGCGACCACGCGAAACCGTCGACCGAAACTCATGACCGAAACTGGTTCGACCGAAATTAGCGAGTAGACCGTTTTCGGTCGGTTCGATAGCATCACTCTCAACGCAGAACGACGAACACGCCGCCGGCGACCACCGACAGAGGGTCGGCAGCATCGAAACCGCAGAAACGCGTACAGCCGCAAAACGAGAACCGGGGGAGCAGACCATGACGAATCCAGACGAGATTCCGCGTAAACCCACCCGCATCCTGACCGCGGGCGAGATCGAACGGGAAATAGCAGGCATCCGCGCCGGCCTCGAAATGGGTGGCGTCCCCTTCACCGCCGAAGCCGAAACAGCTGCTCGATCGGTACTCGCCGGGGACCTGACGGGAGACGAGGCGATCGAGCTCGCGCATGCAGCGATCCGCCGGCGGCACGGACTGTGACCGATTCCTACCATTACCCGGGTACACAGGTACTCCGAAACAAGTTCGGCTACAAAGACCCTCAGATCCTCGCCGAGGTCGAAGGCGCGATCGCCGCTGCCCGAATGGCAGAACTGGCAGCGAACCCGATCGACGGACACTTCGACTTCGCGCACCTGCAAGCAATCCACCGACACCTACTCGGTGACCTCTACGACTGGGCCGGTGAAATCCGCACCATCGACACCGCGCCAGGCGATCTAGGCATCCTCCACGACCCACCCGCCGCCATCCCAGGCGAACTCGACCGAGTGTTCACCGACATCAACAGCGGCGTCTACGTCAACCACCACAGCCACGAAGCGTTCGTCCAGGATCTCGCCGGACACTGGGGAGATCTCACCAGCGTCCATCCGTTCGTCGACGGAAACTCCCGCACCCAAAGGGTTTTCTTCGACCAACTCGCACGCGATGTCGGATGGGCAATCGAGTGGCGCGAACTCAGCGTCGACGCCGTCCAAGCAGCCCGAAACTTCGCATACATCGATGGCGGAACCATTCTCGCCGACGTCCTACGGCCCGCGATCAAACCCGTCACCGAAGTACCCGCGGACTCCATCGCCACCGCACCCCGCGAGAACGTCATGACCTTCCCCGATCACTGGCAGGCCATGATCGAGCATTACGACACCATGCCCGAACAGACCTACACGTGGGCAAGCCAGATCAAAACAGAAGCACCACAACATGAACCACGGTCGACCGAGATTCGGCCAACTCCCGCACCAGTCGCTCCGGAGCGAGAACTAGCCGACCTCGACACCACCAAGTTCCACACCCACTGGAGCCCAGAAGTCGACCACCATCTCATGAACAGCCGCACCATCCCACAACACAGCAGCAGACCAGAAGGGCCGAGACTGTGAGCATCATCGGATACGCCCGCGTCTCCACCCTCGAACAAAACCCCGAGCTGCAAGAACATGCACTCCGCCAAGCTGGCGCTATCCGCATCTTCACCGACTACGAATCCGGTTCCACGGCACAGCGCCCTCAACTCACCGAATGCCTGAACTACCTACGCGACCACGACGGTGATGTCCTCGTCGTCTGGAAACTCGATCGCCTCGGACGATCCGTCCGCCACGTCATCGACACCGTCCACAACCTCGGCGAACGTGGCATCGCATTCCGTTCCCTCACAGAGGGATTCGACACCACCACCGCAGGCGGCGAATTCCTATTCCACATCATGGCCGCCCTCGCCCAAATGGAACGCCGCATGATCGTCGAACGCACCCACGCCGGCCTCGAAGCCGCCCGCCGCCAAGGCCGACACGGCGGCCGGCCCACCGTTATGACGCCCGAACGCACCGAACTCGCCCGCACGATGCGTGAACAGGGCAAAAGCCTCGACACGATAGCTTCGACACTCCGTGTCGGTAGATCATCCGTCAGTCGCGCCCTCGCACCCGAGAGGGCCGGCGAGACGCAGTAATCCTCACACGAACCAAACACAAGCCGAACCGTCAAAACCGACGCGGTACCGCCCCTGTTTCCGCGACCTTGCGCTCCATTCGAGCTAACCGATCAGCAGGTTTCCGATGAACCGCAGTCCCTTCGGCCGTGGGATCGACGACAGAAGCCCTCAAGAACGACAGAATCGGCTCAGAACCCCCGTGGGCCAACGCATAATCGTCAGCCATGTCCTCTTCCTTCCGTAGAGCCGACGCGTTCCACGACAACCACACATAACCCAACAGCCCAGTCACGGAGAGAAGCGCGACAGCCCACCCGGAATGGGAGAGCAGGAACCACATACCGGCCACGGCCGCGACGATCCACAACCCCTGAGAGATCCGTTTCCGCAGCATAGGGCCTGGGTCGGCCCGGTGGCCCAACTCATGCAACACGATTGCGTCCGCAATCTGAGTGTTGATGATCCCGGTCGCCACCTCTCGCGGATGAAACACCAACTCGTCTGTCTCGTAGTAATACATCGCAGGAGTAGACGCACCCGACCCGGCCACATTCGCCGTCCGCAGCGCACTGAACGAAACCCGCGGCGAACCCTGCTGTCCCGCCACCCCAGCCAGATACGCCACACGGTCAATCAACCAGGCCCGCGCATCCTCCGTGGTGGAAAACGAAACCACAAAATCGTCACTCGGCATGGCCTCAGTCATTCACCCAACATAGACGGGCTGCGCGCTACCACCACACCACCAACACACCCACCGCAAAGGCCGCGGCAGCGATAACAGCCGTGCCGCCCACACCCATCGACGCGCGTAATTTGAATCGCCCCTGCACCTTCGCGTGACCCCACAGAGCCACTGCGAGAGCGATCACCAACAACCACAAGGCATGATCCCGAATCACATCCCACAGAGGTTCCAGTGAGAACAACTCCACGCCATCACGATCCGAAGCAGACATGTACGTCTGAGCAAATATGGTCGTCATGCGTGCGACAGTAAGCCAGAAAAGTCAAGAAGCAGTGCACTTTTCACGCGACAATGAGGTTGCGCACCCCCTACGGGGGTGCGCACATTCTAACAAGAACCGACCCGCTCGGGCGTGTCGCACACTCCCAACACCAGCACAAATCAGATAGTTGCTTCCGAACGCTCAACCGCAATCCTTGGTGTGCGTACCAAAAACGGCTTCAACCGCTTACCCGTCAGCATCCTGCACAGGTTCTCAGGCGCTCCAACGAACCCGAACTTCCGAATGTAACTACGCCGCAGAGAATCCGAAGCGGCCAACGCCACCAAAGTCACACCGAACTCATCAGCAAGACCACCCACCACACCCGCAACCTCGCCCGCAGAGTTGGCAGTCGCCTCCGTCATCGGCCACCGCGAAAAACTCCGAACCTCGAACACCCCGGGCACCTCATCTCTCGGCACCACCCGCAGCGACGCGGAACTATCCGAGCTTTCCAGGCAAAACCCCGGCGAAAACACCGAGGCCAACGGCCAAATCACCAGCAACACCGCCGCGAAAGACAGCGCCGCCACCCCGCCGAGCTGCACCGCAGCTTGCAACGTCAAGCCCAGGGCAACGAGACCCGGAACCCACCCCGCGAGTACCAGTAAAAACAGCAGCGATCGGACGCGCTTCTGCCGCTCGAACGGACTCCGCCCAAAACCCCACATCGCAGCCACGAACTCGCGCCAGCACATCACCAGACGCCGGGCGCGGCCGACACTCCGACCAGCAATGACTGAGGCAAACGCCGCACTGTCAGCACCATCGGCGTACCGCGCCGCCGTCACGATTCGATCCATCCAGAACCGGCGATAATTCCCAGCACGACCGCGCAACCGACATAGACGACGAAAACGGCTGTTCCAATCCCATTGAGCAGCGACAAAGGCAGCGGCCCCGAAGCCGCCAGCTGCGCCGCACTCGCCGTGGCACTCGCAAACGCCGCATCGGCAAAAGCCCACGCACTCAGGCATGCAACACCGACCACCGCAAACGGCCAAGGCGACCGCTCCGACGCCGCCACAATCGCACCGACCACAACGACACCGACCGACACCGCTGACGCCATCATCAAAACCGGCCACCAATCACCAGAACCCACCGACGGCGCTGACGACAAAGCACTGACAGACTCAATCATTTGAACTCCCGGTTGTAGACAGACTAAAGCCCTGCACAAGGAAAATTTGAATTCACTCAAGGCCCGATGAAAGTCATTATGCACAGCTTTGCGGCCGGCCGCGACCCCACTTTGCAGTGGATTGAATCGCCAGTTCAACGCATGAAACTGGTTCAGAAACACCGATTCACATACCGCGACGCCACCGCGCTCGCTCAAGCGTGTCTGGTTTTTATAACAACGAATCCGGCAAAAATATGTCTAAAAAATAACTGTGATCTGTGTCTAAAAAATAACTGAAGATAGATCTCGTAACTATCTCTGTCACGCACTGATTACCGCACGCAGAAAGACAGCGGCGAACACATCAAAGCCGCGCAGTAGCTCCCGAAGACCTCACCGCGCGGCCGTGCCAGCGACACGCGACCACGACCGGGGACGCATCAGACAAGTTCCATCCGCGATCAGGCCGGACACCAGGAGTAATGCGGCCCGGCCGTCAGCGCTACTGAAACTTTTCGGCGTGATCGCTCAGCAACCGAGCAAGAGCCCGAACCGTTTTCGGGTCACTCATATCGCCGCCACGCGCACAACCAATCTGGGAGCCCGATGCCGCCTCCGCAGCCCGCAGCTCCCGATACGCCTCAACAAGCTCAGCACTCGGATTCGCCATCAGCTCCGCACGACGCTTCTGCTCAGCCTCGCGAGCAACGCGCATCTCGCCCGAAAACTGCTCCTCACGCCAGATTCCGAACCGGCGACGCTTCCACGGAGAACGAACATCCGCACCGGCCGTCCACGCCGCGAACTGTTCCTTGTCTCGCTCCCACCTCCGCGGCCGAAAATCCGGACTCCAACTATCCGACAACTGCTTCCCCCATTTCAGGTCGCCCAGCGGATAACCCTAAGACCAGCAGGAAGCGGCCACAACCAGCGGTACGGCCGATCACTCGGAATCACGCAGAGCATTCTCACAAGCAACAAACGCTTTGGCCATATTCAACATCACCACCGCCTCCGCACGAGTAAACGTTGGCTCCCCCAAACCTCCGTGACCTGCGGTTGGCTCTGTATTTCGACGTGAAAAGATCGCGTGCATGTAGTCCACCACCGGATCCGGCAAATTCGACGCAGCCTTGTACTCAGTCTTGAATTGCCCCATGGACTTATTCGCGACTGCACTTGTGCCGACGGTTTCCTTCGCGAGTGTTTCCAACGCACTCGCTACCGCTACCAGCACACCCGTGTAATCGCCGGCGTCAAGGTTGGAACTCGCCCGAGCAAAAAGCGCTCGAATGTTCTGATGAGCTGACTCCTCAACCGTCTGATCGAGATCGGTGGCCTCAAGAATCTCGACCTCAATCTTTCCCCGCTCTGGCCGACGAATTCGGGCACCGAAGTTGAACGCTTCGAACACCTCATTGATCGACTCCAAGCTCAAATAACGATGAGCCACCATCTCTGCCGAGAACTCAGCAATTTCCGCCGAACTCATTGCTCTAATTGACGCACTAATCTCACCGTCATGCCAGGCCACCACGGCCGGCTCGTACATGCCATAACCATCATCCTCAAGAACGTAACCCGGTCTCTGTGTAATATCGCTCGCTGAGTTTATAACGGTGTTGTAGAACATCACTCGATGGATCTCGTCCGACGAGCCCGCCCTCTCATCTGCATTCTTTTTAACTATTCGGGCTATGAAAGATTTCATTTCCGCAGGCGCAATCTCCTCATTGAGGGCGTTAATTTCTTTTGAGTCGAGATAAATACCCAGTTCCATACGGTGATTATGCACCATGAATTCCAACAGGATTGGCTAAGACCACCACCCGGCGTCTGAAGTCGAGATTGCCTACCAAAGCACAGAGCTACCGCGACACCAAGCGGGGCCGGCCTCCGTCGCTCCCGCACAATCACCCCGCCAGCCACCCGAGCGGGAGGTGCGAACGCCCGGCCCGTTGCCGGCGGTGTGTTGGCGCCTGCCCGGCGGCCGGCCACCTACCGGTGTCCCCCGAGATGAGCTCCGCTGCGCTCCGCACCAGCGAAAAGCGTTGATTTGTTTGTCCTTCTGGCCTTCCGATTCTCGTCGGCGGTGACCTGCGCGCAACCCCTGGCGGCGATGCCGGCCCGAGGGCTCCGAGAAATTTTCTCAACCCGCACTCGCACGCTCGCAGAGAAATTTTCCCGGCCCAGGGGTGGCACTCCGGCCCCCTCATGCCGACGCGATTCTCCTTTGCCAGCAGGGCAAAAAAATTGGCGGCCACCGAGCAGGGGGACGCCACCGGATCAGCGGAGGCCGAAAAGTTATGGGCGCGAAGACCACGGCAGACAAGAGCGCGGCACGACGCGAGCAGGCCGCCGCACTGCACGAGAGCATCACCGCGAAGGTCGCCCAGCTCACCGACACCGACGCATGGGCCGCCTACCTGACCGCAGCAGCAGCGTTCCACTCCTACAGCTTCAACAACGTCATGTTGATTTTCTCGCAGGCCCCGGACGCCAGCCAGGTCGCCGGATTCCGCAAGTGGCAGGAACTCGGACGGCAGGTCCGCAAGGGCGAAAAGTCGATCAAGATTTTCGGCTACTCGACCAAGAAGATCACCGAAACCGACACCGAGACCGGCGAGGAAACCACCCGCCGCGCGCCGCGGTTCCCGATTCTGTCGGTGTTCGACATCGCCCAGACCGACCCGATCGAAGGACACCCCGCAGCAGCCGCCGAAACCATCACCACCCGACTTGAAGGCGAAGACCCCGCCGCGATCTATACCCGCGTCGCGCAGGTGATGACCGAGCAGGGATGGACCGTCACCCGCGAGCCCATCGCCGGAGAATCGAACGGCCGCACCAGCCTCGACGGATCGCGCCGCATCATCGTCGACGACACGATCAGCGACGCCCAGGCCGCGAAAACGATGATTCACGAAGCCGCCCATGCGCTCATGCACGCCAGCGGAGATATCGACCCCGCCGAGCTGCACCGAGGCCGCGCCGAGGTGGAAGCCGAATCCGTCGCCTACGTCCTGGCTGGACTGCTCGGACTCGACACCAGCGAATACAGCATCGGTTACATCGCCGGATGGGGAGATGGAGACCTCGAGGTCATCACCGACACCGCCCGCGCAGTCCTGGCCACGGTCCACACCCTCGCCGAGGCACTCGAACCCGACGCCGACGAAGCCGAGGACACCGCAGCCGCATAGACGGCAGCACCCCGCAAACACAGGTGCGATACCGGGTGGAGGCAGCCCGCCCGGTGTCGCGCTTGGAAGTCTACGAAAGGGCTACGACATGAGCATCACGACCGACGAGCTGCGGGCCGACACGATGTACAGCAACGCCATCGACGCCGCGTATCCCGCGATCACACCGTCAGGAATGGCGGCCGCCGAGATCCTCGAGATGCTGGCCGCAAAGATCACCGCCGCCACGAGCGCGGCAGGGATGCAAGCGGAAATCGGGTGGCTCACCCTCGCGCACGAAGTGAGCGCCCGGGAAGCTGTCGCCCTGCTCGCCGTCGCGACCCGCCGCGCCTACGACGCCGGACAGATCGCACCCTCTCGGGTGAATCGGGTTTACGGCCGAGTCGAGCGCGCCGCCGCACCGCACGGAATCCGATTCCGATGGTGAGCGCGCCGAGGGCAGAGACGATGGTGGATCGGCAGATGTTCACCGGATGCGTTCTCGCGGGATGCTCGAACATCGTGGCCGAGGACGGAGAAATCTGTTCGCAGTGCCGCCGCATCTTCGGCGACATGATCAGGCCCGTATCCGAGCGAGAGCGCGCCGAGACCACCGAACCCGCGCGCCCCGCCGCGACCGCAGCGCAGCAGTTGACCCGACGCAATCAACGGTGCTGGCTGTGCGAGCAACGCCGCACCTGTACCCGCGTTGGTGGGCAGTGGGAGTGCCGCGACTGCACGTTGCCGGCGGAACGCTGACGCCTGCCCGGCGGCCGGCCACCTTCGGTGTCCCTCGAAATGAACTCCGCTGCGCTCCGTTCTGTGAAAAGCATTGATTTGTTTTCACTTCTGGCCTTCCGATTCTCGTCGGCGGTGACCTGCGCGCAACCCCTGGCGGCGCAAGCGCCGGCCGTTGGCTCCGAGAAATTTTCGTCACTCGCAAGCTCCCGCCGAAATTTTCTCGGCCCAGGGGTGGCACTCCGGCCCCCTCATGCCGACGCGATTCTCCTTTGCCAGAAGGCGAAAAAAATTGGCGGGGCACCTGGCCCGGTCACTTTTATCAGCGAGGGGAACGACATGCAGCGCATCCGTTTGAACACCGCCACCGAGGTACTTGCCTCCATCCCCACCATGCTCGGATTCATCCCGACCGCATCGGTCATCGTGATCATGCTCAAAGACGAAATCGTCGACGGACGCACCACCAAGCAGATTGCCCTTGTCGCGCGGACCGACGCCGCCGCAGGCGAGGGCGCCGAATTCGATCCGGCCCCGTACCTCGAAGCTGCCTCACGCGCCGAGGCCACCGCCACGATCTGCGTTGCCGTCGCCGAAGACACCGCCGCAGTCATCGCGCTTGACCAGATCGCGATCCTGCGCCAGGGATTCCGTGACGCCGGAATCCACGACATGCTCGCCCTGCACGTCACCGCGCTCGAAGCCGGAGCGTTGTGGACGGACCTCGACACGTACGCGACCGGACTCACCGAAGACCCGAACGCCTCCACGTTGAGCATTCACAACGCCGTTGAAGAGGGCCGCAGCACCGCAGCCTCACGCGAGGACATCGCCGCCCGCTACGCAGTCACCGTCGAAGCGGACACCGCACCGGCACACGCAGCGCTGCACGCGCAGGGACCGGACTTCGTTCGCCACACCGTCACCGAACTCGTGACACTCATCCGCACACGCGGCAACCCGGCCGCCGAGTTGGCTGCACGTGTCGGACTGTGCGCCACCATCAGCCCCACCGCACGCGATGCTCTGATGTTCACCGCCAACGGAAATGAGCACGCAGCCGCCCACGCGTTCGCGACTATCGCCCGCCAGGTACGCGGCAACGCCCGCATCCAGATTCTCACCGTCGCGGCGTACTGCTCGTACATCAGCGGCGACGGCCCCAGTACCGGCATCGCATTGGAGGCCGCCCAAGCCGCCGTCATCGACGGCAACGGCGAACACGACACCTCACTGCGCAACCTGCTCGACTTCGCACTCGAGCACGCAGTCTCACCCGCCGCAGTCACCACGCAACTCCACGCGATCAGCGCCGAGGCAGCGCGATCCTTCGGCGTCGACGTCGACAACCTCGACAGCTGAAAACAACAACGGCCCCGACTTCGCCAAGAAGTCGGGGCCGCCCCCGTATGCAGTGGCGGGGGGGGGGGGGGGGGGGGGGGGGGGCCCCCCCCCCCCCCCACAAACCCCCCCCCCCCCCCCCCCCCCCCCCCGGGGGGCCCCCCCCCCCGTTGGGGGGGGGGGTTGTGGGGCCCTCCCCCCCCACCCACCGCTGCGTCAGCTCCTCAGCGCGCCACCCGTGCAATGCGGCGCGCCAAAGATCAATTGAACAAATGATCCGTGGTCCCCGGCTCGGGAAAAGCGAAATCGATCCGCGGGCGCGCAACGGATTCGCCAGTCAATCCCTCGACAACGGCCGCGAGATCCGCATCGGTAATCACATTCACATGCTTCGTTGCCTGATACAGAGAAGCCTCCACCTCAGACCGCTCACGCGGAACGCCGTTCTCAGTCATCTACATGCCTCTCGGTCGTCAAAAAAGTGTTGGAGTATCCGTGCGCAGCAAAGCGGACTCCACCGCGTCCGCATCCCATCCATTGCGCAATGCATCCCGTAGAGCTTTCGATCGCGCTGCGCGGGCGGCGCGATCCGGGCCGTACCAATGCCAGCTCTGCCCCCGGCCGCCGCCGCGCCCCTTCGCGCTCATCCCTGCAAGATTCTGCGATTGCGTACCCGCAACCACATGTGGACGACCGGCGATGCTCGTCGTCGCCCGGACACAGATCGGGTTGTCACACACCTCGTGGATCGCGAACTCCGAATCGGTCAACGGCCGACCGAGTTCGAGCATCAGCGCGTACCGATGCGGGCGCACGACCCGCTGCCGGCCATCGCGCATCAACCAAAATCTTCCGTACCCGTCATCAGAAATACTGCCGGTCCAAAAATGGCAATCACGTTCGCCAGGTCCGCGCACGATGAACCGCGCGAAACGTTCCCGCTCCGGATCGCCGAGCGCCGGAAGCGTTAGGACGTCCGCCATCAGAACGAACTCCTAACGCTTGTGAGAGTTGCCGACGAATCGGCCGCGGTTTCCCCCAACCGGGGACAGCGATATCCCTCATGTGGATGCCCGAGATTTCTGTTCCCGCTCCGCTCGATCTCAGGCAACACACAATCGGTCGCTGACACCCAACCGGGGAAAACCGCGAAGGCCGACATTGGTTTGCTGGTCGCTTCTACGACGCCAGCGCGGCAGAATCAGTCGACGAAGTCGAAGCAGGCGCGGGCGAAGAATCTTCCTTCGACGCGGCCTTGTCGGCGGGTACTTTCTCCGATTTCTGTTTCGGCTTGGTCGACCGCAGCAACTTGTTGACCTCACTCGTCGTCAGACCGGTCAGCTGCGCGATGCTCGCCACCGTTTCACCGCGAGACTTGAGATCCGCAATCGCAGCCGCACCGGAACGATCCGCGTCCGCGATCTTGGTATCGGTTTCTTCGCGAATGCGCTCGATACGCACTCGCGCATCTTCCGCGATCTTCTCCCGCGACTCCTGCGCCTTGAAGAACCGGACGAGATCGTCCTCGACCTTCTTCAATCGCTCTTGCTCTTCCGCGAGACGAGCGGCATTCGCTGCGCGTGCCCGATCCCTCGCGCTGATCGTGGATGTGTTTGAGGACGCCATGCCGCAAACCTTACCGCCGGCAGCGGCGATCGGCCATCAATTGTTCCCCGCCCACCTAACGGTTCCCGGCTCAAAAACTCGGGCCAACCATCACAACTCCACTGAACCTTTTCACACATCACCATGTCAAACCATCTATCCATCCAGCTCATCCATATTTTCAAACACTTCGCTTCCCTCAGCACAGACAGCTCGTCCCTCACCAAATGCACTTCGTTTCACTCAGCCAAAACCCCAAATTCAGACACACCTCTTGCTGAATTTCAGACTTTGGGGGTGTCTGCCCTCCACCAGGCCGCCTGCGGCGACTATGGTGGCCTTGTGATGACGCTCCACGTACTGCACGCGGGCGATGGCTACGAGTACCTGACAAAGCAGGTCGCCACCGCAGACCGCGAGCTGGAGCACGGGCAAGAACTCACCGACTACTACACCGCCCACGGCACCCCGCCCGGTACGTGGTTCGGCGGCGGACTCGAAGATCTCGCACGAATGGATGCCGACACCGAGATCGCCGACCAGCATCGGATCACCGACGGCGCCACAGTGTCCGAACCTCAGATGAAGGCACTCTTCGGGGAGGGCATGCACCCCAACGCAGACCCCATGGTTGAGGAATCGATCAAGGGTGGGATGGACCCGAAGAAGGCCGTCAAAGAGGCTCGACTGGGCCGCAAGTTCCCGGACTTCGCCAACGACATCCCCCTCCTGAAGGCCCACCGCGCCGCCCTGGAGCAGTTCGCCGTCGACAACGCCCGCCGGCCCTCCAAAGCGGAGTCCGGGGCGTTGATGGAGAAGGTCGGAACCGCACTGTTCGAGGAGACACACCAGCGTTCCGCACAGGACCCGCAAGAGCTGTGGTCCTGGATTTCGGCGCAGAAGAACCGTGTCCGGCAACCCGTCGCAGGACAAGATCTGGTGTTCACACCGCCCAAGAGCGTGTCGACGATGTGGGCGCTCGCCGACGATGATCTGCGCCGCCAGATCGAACGAATCCACCACGAGACCGTCAAGGGCACGCTTGGCTGGATCGAGAAGGAAGCATGCTTCACCCGCACCGGCGCGACGAGCCAAGAGCACCAGGACACCACCGGCATGGTCGCCACCCTCTACGACCACTACGACTCCCGCGCGGGGGATCCGAACCTGCACACCCACGCCGTTGTGTCCATCAAGGTATGCACCGAAAAGGACGGTAAGTGGCGAGCTCTCGACGGTGCCACCCTGCACCGCTACGCCGTCGCGGCTTCGCAGCGCTACAACGCAGCGATCATGTCGAAAATGCACACCGAGCTTGGGTTCGGACTGACAGAGCGCAGCACCGGACGTGGTCGGCAGAACGTCGTCGAGATCGCCGAAGTGCCGCAGCAGCTGTGCGAAATGTTCTCCTCGCGGCGCACTCAGATCGAGACCCGGCGCGATCAGCTGGTCGCCGAATACCGCCAAAAGCACGACCGGATGCCCAGCGCAAAGGCGATGTACGCGCTCTACCAGCAAGCGAACCTCGACACCCGCGCCGGGAAACAGGAACCGCAAACCCTGCGCGAAATGCAGAACAACTGGATCACCCGATCTGCGCAGATCCTCGGCGACGACACAGCTGTGGGAGCCCTCGCCGAACAATGGCGCGGCGTGCAGCGCGAACACGCCGCTGGAGTGCGTGAGCACCAGGCGATGCGCAAGGCCGGAACACCGGCCGAGGAAGCGAAACGTGTCGTCGAACACCTCGAGAACGGCCGCGCAACGTGGGCGATCACCCACATTCACAGCGCCGTCGAAGCGAACTTTGCAGCCGTCTCCTTCCCCGACGAAGCCGCACGCACGGCCGCAGTGAAAGCCGTCACCGAACACGTACTGGGCGCGTCCGTGCACCTGCCGGCGGCCGAACTTCCCCCCGCACCGGAGGCTCTCAGACGCCGTGATGGTGAGTTCATCCTCACCAACCATGGCACCGCACTGCATACCTCCGCGAGCATCATCACCGCCGAACAGTTCATGCTCGACGCCACTCGGACACCGACCGCCTACATCGCGGCACAAGCCGGACTCGACAAGGTCGTTGAAAAAATCGCCCGTACCAGCGATCACCCGCTCAACGCCGGACAGCGCGAACTTGCCGAGCATTTCGTCGGCGCCGGAACGCTCCTCGCCGTCGGTGTCGGGCCCGCCGGCACCGGCAAAACGACGTCGATGAAAGCGGTCACCGACACCTGGCGCGCGACCGGACACGAAGTCATCGCGCTCGCACCATCCGCAGTTGCGGCCGAAACCCTGGGCGAAGAAATCGACGTCACCGCCCACACCCTCGCAACCCTGACGTACCCGTGGCGCGGCCTCGAAGGCCACGAACCACGCAGCCTCCCCGATCACATCGAGATCCCCGCCGGGGCGATGCTCCTCGTCGACGAAGCGTCCCTGGCATCGACCAAAGACCTCGCCGCCATCACCGAAATCGCCGCAGCCAAGGGCGCAGTGGTCCGGCTACTCGGTGACCCGAACCAGCTCGACGCCGTCGAAACCGGCGGAGCGCTGCGACTGCTCGCCGAAGAAACCAACGCACCCGAACTCACAGTCGTCGTGCGCTTCGGCAAAGACACCGAACAAGCCGAGAACTCCCTCGCACTGCGGCACGGTGACGAGAGCAGCTTGGAGCTGTTCTACTCCCGCGGATGGGTCCACGAGGGCACCGCCGCCGAGATGAAAGACGCCGCCGCAACCGCCTACCTCGCCGACATCGGCGCCGGGAAAACCTCGATCGTCATGCTCTCGACCCGAGACGACGTCCGCGAAGTGAACCTCGCGATCCAAGCGCACTACCGCGCCACCGGCACCGCCAAAGTCGGACACACCGTGACCCTGTCCGACGAACTCGACGCCGGAGTCGGTGACATCGTCCTGACCCGCAAGAACAAGCGCCGTCTGCGCACCAAGGGCGGCAAACGGCGCAACATGTTCGTCCGCAACGGCGACCTGTGGACCGTCACCGCCGTCAACGACAACGGCTCACTGAACCTGCGCAGCAAAACCCACGAGGGCATGATCACCCTGCCCGCCCGGTACGTGAAACGGAACACCGAACTCGGCTACGCCGCCACCGTGCACCGCAGCCAAGGCATCACCGTCGACACCTCCCACACCACCGTCGGACACACCACCAACCGGCCCGGCCTCTACGTCGCCACCACCCGCGGCCGCACCGAAAACCACCTGTACGTCCCCGTCGAACCCGGCGTCACCCAAGACACCGAGGGCATGCACCTGGGGTCCATCAACAACCCGGCCTCACGTGAAGTCCTCGAAAAGATCCTCGCCAACGACAACGGCCACAAAGCCGCCATCACCGAGATCCGCGACGCACTCGAGCACGCACGCAGCCCCGAACGACTCCGCGAGGCGTACCACGCCGCACACAGCAGGTTGCGCGATCGCTGGCTCGACGACGTCCTCGACCGGGCGCTGCCCGCAGCACTGCTCGCGACGATCGCCGCCGAAAACCCCGGCAGCCTCGCCGCGCTCCGCACCACTCTCGGACAGGCACACGACCGCGGTGACAGTGCCCGGCGCATCCTCAACGACGCACTCGCGTCCGGTGAACTCCACACCGCCCGCGACGTTGCGCGTGTCCTGAACTCCCGCATCGTCGAAGCCACTCAGACCGCAGCAGAAGCGGCAGCCGAGCGCTCCGACACGGCGCTCCCCCCGCTGCCCCCGCGCACCACCAACACCGACAAAGAACTCGACGACTACGCCCGCATCGTCGCCGATCGCTACGCCACCGCCCGGCCGGAACACGAGCGCACCGACGGCATCGGCGCGACCATCCGCCGGTACGACGAGACGCGGGCGCAGCTCGACACCACCCGCATCCACCGACCCGTGCGGGAAGCATTCGAACCCGAGATCGCCGAACGCATCCTCGCCGAAGCCGGGGTGCAGCGACTGGGCCGCCACCTACGTAAAGCAGCACTCGCTGGGATCGCGCCCGAGGCAGTTCTGTCTTGGCACGCGCAGCAACTCGCAGCACGGGGTGAAGACGTCACCGCCGCGAACCTGATCAAAGACATGGCACCAGCCATCACGACTGCGACCGAGAAGACGAACACCCGCTGGGCAGCCGAACACGACGACATCCTGCGCGAGCACTTCCCTCTCGCGGTGGCCGCCGCCGAACGCACCGAAGACCCGCGGTGGAACGCAGCAGTAGGCCGTATCCGCGAACTCGTCACCCACGCAGGTTTCGACGTCGACGAACTGTGCCGCACGATCGAGACCGCTGCGCACTCCACCGCACACGTCACCGGGATCACCGACGCACTCGACACCATCGCGCCGGCCGCATCAGAGCCCGTCGACCCCGCAGCGCCGCACTGGGTGCCCTCCCCCGACCTCGACGCCCACCTCGTCGACCCCACCCTCGCTGGGCAGCTGGAGACCACCTACACCGACATCGCCGCCGAACACACCGCGAACACCCGACGCATCAGCACCGACGATGCTCGCGGCAAAGACCCCGAACTGCGCTTCACCGAGCACCTCGAAGCGAGGCCCGACGACCCCGAGCTGGCAGCGCAATGGGATCGCACCGCCGCCGAGATCCAGGCATACCGCGACCGCCACAACATCACCGACACCACCTCAGTGGCCGGCGACCGGCCCGAGTACAAAGCCGACATCGCACCCTTCAACACTGTCCACCGCGACATCGACACCCTGCACGACCGCATGCAAGAGCACCGCGAAGAACAGCGGCGCGCCGAGCGGCAGCAGGCGACACTCGAGCATCACCACACCATCGCCCAACACGTGGAACACGAACAAAAACGCCGCGGACCGCGTCTGTGACAGCCGGCAGGCTGGCGTTTCGTCAGACGACAGAGGGGGCGGGTGGTCTCAGCGTGATCGCCACCATGCCGCGATCCGATCGCGCAATCTAGGTGCAGTGATCGCAGGGGTAGGACAGAGCGGGGGAACCACCGGTTGTGGTTGCCGGATTTGTGTCGCGGTGGGCCGGCCGCTTGCGATGATCCGGCGGTCGGCGGGCGCCGGAGGTCGACGAACCTGAACCCCGACGTCGGTGAGGATGCTCAGATCGAGAGCCCATTCCCCAATGGAGCGGGCTCGCCACTCATCGAACGCGGCAGCAACATGGCTCCGCGCCTGCGGACGGGTCATTCCGGTCACCGCAATCAGATGCTGCAAAGCTTGCTCTTCATTGCCTTTGATCTGCGCGAATCCGAAGTGCGTCACCTGGTGACAGGGCGTACAGAGACAGATGAGCCGGCCCAGACGTTGCACTTTGGTCGGCCAGTCGTAAGTCCATCTCTCGTGCACTTCGAGCCACCGCTGCGACGCTCGGTCTTCCGGGAAACCGCAGATCTCGCACTGCATCCCGGCGCGCCGCGTGACCATGCGGCGCAGTCTTTCCCAATCCTTCGGTTCGACGCAGTACCGGACATTGGTGAACCAACACGTATCAGGGACGAGGTCGACGAACAGACCATGACCGAGAGACCGGTCTTCACCCGGCAGGATCTCCGGAATGTCAGGGAGCGCGACCCATCGCGACAGACCTGCCATCTCGACTCGGGGCGCATACCATCGCTTGGCTGATGGATCCCACTTCGCGCCTCCGGCCTTCGCCAGATCCTTCTCTACATACGGAACATCCAGCCATATTCGACCCACCACCGTCGCTGCTCCCCTCAGCCTGCTCGACGAGCTAGACCCTACCGATCGCACATTGCCTGTCGCCTCGACGAGGCGTGCACGTGAGTGTGAAACGCCGAGCTCAGTCCGTGACCTTGAAGTCGCGGACTTCCCGGAGCGCTTCGCGTACTCCTTCGCTCCAGTAGTAAAGATCGACCAGTGTCGAGTCCTCAGTGTTGACGCGATCGATGCCGACTTCATTCACGAGGCCGAAGCCGTACTCCACGAATTCCGATTCATCCCGCTTCTGGGCAAACAGTTTCATTCGGCGAGTATCGCCAATCCCGCCGACAGGATCTGCGGCGTGTCCGAAAACTCATTGCCGTGATCCACAAAGTGAGTCATACTGTGAAACATGGATGTGAAACGGCTACCTGTAACACTAGACAGCGACGACCAAGCGGAAATCGCCGTGTTCGCCGACCCCGACCGCCTCGAAGCAGGAATCCTGCGGGAATGGGCGCAGCAGCAGCACATCACCATCCGCGACAACTCCGAGTCCGGGATCGCCCGCGCACTTCTCCGTGTGGGTGCAGAAGCACTCCGCGAGAAGGCTCTCGAAGCCGGCTATGCCGAACTCGCGAAGGATCAAGAAGAAGGCCTAACGGAACAACGAGCGCGCCGGCGCAGCTACGCCGAGCGCGTCGACCAGGCTTACGGCGAATGACGGCCGCGCTCCGCGGGCAGATCTACTGGTTCGACATGGGACACGGCGAGAAGCCGTGGGTGGTGGTCTCCAACAACGTCCGTAACCGCAACCTGAACACGGTCCTCGCCGCACGCGTGACCACCACACCGAAGCCCGGCGTTCCGACGGCCGTCCCCCTCGGAGCCGCAGATCCACTTGTCGGTTCGATCCTGGCGGACGACCTCATCCAGCTCTTCGACGACGAGATCGCCGCGAGCAGGCCGGCAGGAGCGCTCTCCCCCGCAACGGTGGTCAAACTGAACAAAGCACTCGCGATCGCACTCGGACTGCCCTAACGAACTCGCTGTACGACTGTGGCCCTCGACCTTTCCGGTCGAGGGCCACAGTCATGCAAGCGGAGGGAACTGTCACAGGTCGGTAAATCGCGATACCGAGAGCCACCGGAGCGTGAGGCCGAAACCCAGCCAGAGCACGACGAACGCGCCGACCGCCCACTGGCCTGGTGTCTCCTGCGCAATCAGCGATGCTGCGACGAACAGGGCGAGAAAAATCAATCCTGACCGGATGAACATTCCACTCATGCGTGCGAGTGACCGGATCAAAGGAAAATCCATCCGTCCGAGGGGGTCGTGCTCCTGCATGGCAGTCCACCAATCCGAATCGAGTTGTGATGCAAAGCATCCTATGAAAAAGAGGGTGTGTCCGCCACAGCACGGCGCGCAGGCCCCAGGCGGGACAACCCACGATCGCCGCAACCGTGGCGGACACGAGAAACATCAACTACCCCGAGGCCCGGACTCTCGAACGGTGGGCGAGACCGCCCGAAGGGCGTGGGGCTGTTGATGCTTCGGCTTGAGAGGGTTATTCGACGGGCCGATATGTTTCGGTGTCATCGTCGAATTCCCACCGGTCGCCGTCGATCTCGACCGCCGTGAAATCGTCGGAAGGATCTTCGGCGACCGCGCGGCCGCCGTCGATCATCTCGAGAACCTGATCCATCGTCAGCGCAGTCACCTTCCCGGCTGCGCTATCGACCAAGCCGAGGACCTGATCGATCAGCGGTGCGGGCGCGGTCTCGGGTCGAGGGTCGGTGTCGGCGGCGACGAATTCCGCGAAATCCGTGCCGATCTTCGGGTCGTTCGGCTGGTAGCCGCACTCTCCGCCACGGCATTCCTCGTTGAAGCCCATCTTGGGCAGCCGAGAGATCATCGGCCACAGCACGTGGTTGTGCCAGGCTGCCATACCGCCGTGATACGGGTTCTTCTCCAGCTGCTGGTACACCTCTCGGTGCGCCCACATCGCCGCCGTCAGCTCTTCGACCATCGGATCATGTTTGTACCAACACGATCGGATCTGCTGCCCACCGACGTTGTAGCGCCGGCGCAGCCACTCGACCCACTGTCCGAGCTCGAGCCACAGCTCCGCAGCAGCCTCGCGATCCAGGTGGCGCCAATCAGCCGGACCGGGTTGGTAGACCGGAATGCTCATCACGCACCACCTCCTTGGTGAAGCAGGCGCACCGAAGCTGCGCACGGTTCGCACGAATCACGGTGCCGCACATCCCGTAATCCGTCGGACAGAGTGAAGAGACCGTCGTTGTACGTTACTTCCGGATCGCGAACGAGGGCGCCGGCCGGGGAGACGACGATGATCGGGCGCTCGTACACCCCGCTGGAGCCGACGCCAATCCACAACGCGGAATCCCCGGGCGCCCAGTGGTCCGCGCACTCCCACGGTGAGGCCGCAGATTCGGAGCTCATAGTTCGGCTTTCGCGCAGAAGTCATCGAACGCCGACTGATTCGCCCGCACCCGCTTCGAAAGATCCGGAACATCCCACACCGATGGCAGCCGCACCTTCATCGGCCTGGCGTTGCGGTAGATCATCAGCGCTTGATCTTCCGGCATTTCACGAATTTCGTTGAGTGCCATCACCGGAACGCTGCGCGGTGCTGAACGCGGGTCCAGGCTGATGTATTCGTCGCGGCTACCCATCAACCGTGAGAGCGCCGACAATTCGCCTTCGTCACCTAGGCCTGGCAAGTAGATCCGTGCCGGGGAATCGCTCGACAACCGTTGCCCGTCGATGCGGCCCCAACGCTTCTCGTTCTGCAAGGCGCTGTGCACGAACGCCCAGATCTGGATTCCGCGGCCGCCCGAGTCCGTGATCAGATCCGGCATGTGCGGAATCGCCGCGACATTGTTCATTTCGTCGAGGACCATCCGCAACGGCGGATCGATCTTGTCGTCCTCGTTGCCCAGCCCGTGTGTCTTCGCGATGTGATAGAGCTCTGCCGAGAGCACGGTGGTGAACGCGGCCGCCGAAGCGCTGTGTCCTTCCGAGACCAGATACACGGTGTTCTTGCCCTCGGTCATCAGCGCATGCAGATCCGCGGACTCGCTGCGGGGGACGTTGATCGCGCTCATCAACTTCGGGGACGCCAACGGTTCGAGCAATCGCGCGCACGCGCTGACCACGTCATCGGAGGAGTCGGACTGTGAGTCCAAGGCTTGCTCGAGTTCGGCGTGCCAGTCCGGAAGGTCCTGCTCGAGAACATCGCGGACCAGTTGGACGTTGCGGGAGGACGCCCAGATCCGCAGGTCGATCATGTTCTTGTTCTTGACGGCGGCGGAGTAGAGGTAGCCGCGCATGAGCATCGCGGCCTTGCCGTTCCAATAGCCGGAATTGCTGGTGTCGTCCATCGGCATGGCTTGGACCAGTGCTTCTGCACGCCGCTTGGCGACTTCCGGATCCTCGCACCCGTCGAGGATCGACCACCGCATCGGATTGGGGATCGCGGTGAGCCCCTCCGGGTCGAAGACCTCGACGTGCCCGACTTCCCGGCGCTGCGCCCACGTGGAGCGCAACAGATCGCCGCGGGTCGAGGTAGCGACGACCGGGCCGACGGCGTCGGTGACACCTTTCCAGCAGACACGCCACGTCTTACCAGCACCAGTCGGTCCGGTGCAGGTCAGTCCGTCGCGGTACTGGAGGAATACGCCCTCGCCTTTGTGGTCGTACAGCTCCGCGACTCGGGTGGTCTCGACAGCGGCATCGATGCGTCGCACCGGAACGTCTTTGAGTGAGAGGCGGGTCGCTTTCGCCTTCCGGACGGCCGCCTTTTCGCTGATACCGGTTCGGGCGAGTTCGGTGCGGTCAGCGAATCCGGACTCTCGCACCCGCCGAGCGGCGGCGCGTTTCATCTGCTGCCCGGAAAAGAACAGCCCCATCCACAGGCACAACGCCGCAACGATCGCGATGGAAACCCACGTCAGTACCGGTCCGCCCGGCCGAGAACCTTCCGGCCACGCGAGTGCGGGGTCGCCCGGATTCCGGAACAGCCCTTCGAACACGTCGAGAACTCCGTACACACCGGTGGGGAGAGCGCCGCCATGACCGGACACGACACCTGAGATGTATCCGCCGGCAACGACGCTGACGACGGCCGAAGCAACGAGACTCACAAGGGGAAGCACGCCAGGCGGCACCATCGGTTGCGTAGGACGCTGAGTTGTACTCACGACTTGTCTCCTTCGATCGGGTCGGACATCACAAGCTCGGACCGCGAGAGTGTGGTGCGGGTGGATGCCGTATCGGATGTCCGGCCCCGCGGTGACAGGGGCGGCCTATGGCCGCTGGACCTGCGCCGCGCTACCAGAACCCACATCATGAGCGCGCAAGCAGCTACCGACCCGCCGACCAGAATGGTGAAGGCAACGAGCGGCGGAACAGGAAGCGTCGTCAGGCGATCCGGAGCGTCTGTGGCGATCATGCTGCCTCTCCCTTGATCACTTCGTCGGTGTTGGTGAGTTCGATTTCAAGATCGGAACGGACGTGCTGCATGAGAATCGGGTCGGCGCTGCCGTACTTGACCAGGCAATGTCCTTTCGCCAGGGACATGATGATTTCTGTCGACCCGGCCGGCAGGTGGTACATGCGAGCTGTTTCCTCTGCATCCTCGACACGGTCCTGCCCGTACAAGAAGACGATTCCGGCCTCTTTCATCAGCGCACGCGCGGGAGAGTCGACCGGGAGGTCCGAGATGTGGTGGAACGCCGAAACCGTCGAAAGACCGAGGCCGCGAGAGAGTTTCATGTTCTCGCGGAACACCTTTCCGGTCGAGCCGTCGGCGACGTGCCAGCCTTCCTCGATCAGCAGCAGCGTTTGCATGTGCTTGGCGGAGCGGGTTGCGAGAACGTTCGCGAGCCAGGTGTTGATCACGGTCATGATGACCCGCAACGCCGGCCCCTTGTTCGGGAGGGCCGAGACGTCGAAGTGCACGAACGAATGATCGAGTGCCTCGCGGACCTCCGGGGAAGTAGCGCCGTCGACGAGGCCTTTGAGGTCTCCTTCGCACAGTTCTTGCAGCGCGAGACCAGGATTGAGGCCCCAGCGGCGCGAATCCTCGGCGTGCAGTGAGCCGAAGATGTTGCCGCTGCCGGGGCTCGCTTCGAGCAGTTCCGCTGCGAGTTCGCGCAACGTCGGCTCGCGGTTTTCCGCATCGGCGCGTTCGTTGACGGACTTGAGTGCTTGGCGCACAGCTGCTTTTTCCGTCTCGACGAGGGAACGACCCATCGTGTCTTCGATGACGGCACCGACCAGCGCTTCCTGACCGGCCGGGGAAACACCGTCCGTACGTTGGGTTCCGCTGGCGATAGCCGGGTCGAGCAGATTGATCCGGACGCCGTCACCGCCGGCGAGGAATCGGATCGATCGGGCGCCCATCGCCTCTGCGATACCGGAATACTCGCCGCCCTTGTTGCCCTGCCGCTTTTTGTCGATGACGACGCACTGCCGGTTGTTCGCCAAGGCGAGTTGCCGGATGCAGAACGCGGTTTTGATCAGCGACGACTTCGCCTTGCCGATGTCGCCGACGATGGCGACGTTGATGTTCTCGATTTCCGAGCCGTAGAGCGCGAACGGGTCGGTGATCACCATCGACTGGTTGATCTTGTTCAGCCCGGTCATGAGTCCTTCGTGACGCACCGAGCGGCGCATCGTGGCCAGGTTCAGGGCTTCACCTTGCCGGGTGGTGGTCCACGCGCCTTCCGCCCGTACCTCGTACCAGCCCCACCGGTCCAACCATCGGTTGCGTTTGGGGGCAGGCCGACGGGTGGTGATCCTGTCGGAGGCGTGGACCGCTTGCGTGACTGCGACTTCCTCCGCGCCCTCGACCTGGACTTTCTTCTTCCCGAGGCTTGGTGTGAGGGTCCATCGGTTGGACTTCTTGTGGCCGCGACGGTGCGCGGTGCTCTGTTCTGTCTTCGTCATCGCCGGTTCAGCCCCTTGTCTTGATTCGAGTCCATTTGGTGGCCGCCAGTCCGCGGCCGAGAGGCAACGTCAAGAACGCGGCCACGTCGTGGCGGTTGTCCTGCCACACGATTTCTCCGATACCGCAGTTGTCGGCGGCCTGCTCCACACGTGTACCGGCGCGTAATGCGTCGTCTTCGTTTCGGCCGGTGACCGAGACGGCCATCGAATAGATCAAGCCGTGGTGTCCGCTACCGGGAAGAAGATCCTGTCGGCGGCGAGCTGATTCGGTTATCGCCACGTCGGAGGCGCCGTCGGTGGTTTTTCCCTTGCGGCTCTCCTCGATGCGCTTGGCCTCGTCTCGGGTGACGTCCTTCTTCGCGGCTTCGCGGGATTGGGAGGCTTCCACGAAATCCATGCGCACCATCACCGTGCGGATGGTCGGGGCGGCGGCGATCTCGTCGTCTCCGACGTCGGGCTCGACTCCGGTCAAGAACGGGCCGAGCCACAACGGGCCGAGTTCGCGCGGTTCGATCGCCCGCGGGGGAATCACCCCGGCCCGTGTGTGCCACGCCCCCGCGATCTCGACCGACTCGTCGCGGCCGATGTAAGAGGGCCAGCAGTTGTTCCACCGCACACCTTTGTGCGCGTCGAGCGGGAAGGTGGGGTCTTGGAATGCGCGAATCACCGCGCAGGCTCGCTGTTCGCCGTAAACCTCCACCCGGCCCATACCGGCGCGTTCGAGGGAATGCTGCGCCTTCTCCGTTTCGTCGCGAATGACCTGAGCGATACCGCCCACCAGGGCGGCATCCTTGCGGCGCGCGATGCGGGCAGCTTCGGCGAGGAACGTCGGTGACTTCGGAATGATCAGTACGCAGTACGAGCGGTGCTCCTCGACATACGGGGCGTTGCGGTCGAGGAGCTGACCGTAGGAACGGATCGCTTCGTCGATGCGCCGCACGGATTCACCGGCGGCCGAGATCATGCGCATCATCCAGTTCTCGTGAGGCGCCATGTCGGCCGGGACGCTGCGGTGCAGCAGCGCCACACCCCGAACGAACGAGGACCGCTTCGCGAACCCGGCGAGGATACGACCGAACGCAGCTGAGGTCACCGCCCACTCCGCATCACCGCGTAGACCTTCGGCCAAACCTTGCATCGCCACGATCACCGAGTAGTAGTTGTTGTCGCCCGGTGTGGTGTGTTCGAGGATGAACATGTCGTCGAGGCCGGTACCGGCCAGATCCACCGGCTTCGTCTGGTAGAGCGGGACGGGGAACTCCCACCCCGGATCGTGGTCGGGGTCGCCGAAGTTTTCGTCCCTGGCGCTGACGTAGACATGCTCACCGCGCTTGCGGCGCTGACGGTTTCGAATCTGCTTGGCTTTGCTTGCCGCATAGGACTCACGCTGCCCGAATTCGAACGTCGCACCGATGACGGCCAGGATCAACGCCAAGTCGAACCCGAGCACCCAGATGTTCTGCCCGATGACGAAGATCAGGGCCAGCGCTAGGACGAGTGTCGCGCTCCAGGCGATCAAGACCGGTTCGGCGAAAGGCAAGTTTCCTTTGCGGGCGATCTGACGCCCCAGGATCGACGTGCGTTGTTCACTCATCACTGTTCTCCGGTCACTGGTTCGGTGGCGTCTCGACGGCGGGCGGCGCGTGCGCGGACCAGCCGTTCAACGTAGGTGTCCGGTCGAGAAAACTCGGTGCTCGCGACGAACCCGGCCAACATCACCAGGCACGCGGCCGCGAGAGTCCCTACGGACAGCCCGATCATCACCGTCAGGTACAGCGGGATCGCAACTGTTCCGATCCTGGTGAGTACCACTGGATCTCGGAACTGAGCGAGACCGTGCAGTGCGGCGTCCCGGCCGAGGTAGGTGGTGCGGTGCTTTCTCATCAGTTCTCTCCATCCGCGTGTTCGGGAGCGCTTTGCGCCGAGGCGCCGGCCTTGTTCATCGCCGCGCCGGCAGCGGCCACCGCGAAGGGCGCCGCCACTGTCGCTGCACCTGCAGCTGCGCCGGCGGTTGTCTTCGCCGCGCTCATCAATTTCGATTCGGCGCTTCCCGCTTTGGCTCCGCCCTTGCCGGAGTCTTTGCCGCCGATCCCGACGGAACCGGACGAGGTTTGCGCTCCGTGGCCCGATCGACTGGACGCGTGATCGGACGATGCTGACGATGCGTCGGGGGAGGAATTGTGGCCGCCGAGGTGATCGGAGGGTCCGGTGCCGCGTCCGGGTGAGGTCGCGACGTCGGCATTGCGGGACGCAGCTCCCCCGTCGCCGCCGCCGCCCGATCCGCCTCCGGCTTGCTGCTGGTACATGCTCGCCGACGAGCCGATCATCTCGCCCGAGGCTGAGCCCGAGCTACCGAAGTCGGCGGAATCCGCAGCGGTCGGCAGGATCGGTGACCACTTGAGCAACGCGAACGGTGCCAGACCGATCATCACGAAGCACACGGCGATCAGGGCGAGTTGGCCCAGGGATTCCAATTTGCCGTCGTCGGCGACTGATCCTTGCGCTGAGACGTTGATGACGACGAATACAGCGGCCAGCAGTACGAACAGCATGGGCTTGGACAGCACGACACCGAGAAACATCATCACCGGCCGAAGCGCTTTCTTTCGCCAGGTGGGGTGCACCCACATGCCGAATGCGATACCGCTGACCACTGCGAGGACGGGAAGCGCGGCCGCGTGCATCAAGAAGCCGAAGAAGACCGAGAGCACACCGATGACCATCAACCCGAATCCGATGATGCCGGCGACGGCTCCACCGACCAGGGTTTCGTCGTTGAGAGCGCCCAGGGAGGTCGATACGTTGTTGATCACTTCGTCGGTGGTGGTGCCGATCGCGCCTACCAACGCGACCGAGATCTCGTGGGCGAGACTGATGACGAATTGGGCGATAGAGGGAGCGAAGAGCATCAGCATGATCCCGGCGGGCAAGTATCCGAAGAAGTCCTTGGCGAGTTCTTCGCCTGGGCGGCTTCCGTCGGCTGACTTGTACAGCGCGAAGATCGTGGCGATAGCCAGCACCAGGAGACCCAACCCCGTCGACATGGCGTACACAGTCAAGAACTGCGGCTCCAACGGATCGAATTCGCCGATGCCTGCCAAACCGGGCAGGACCGAATCGGTCATCGACATCGCCGAACTCTTGAATTTGTTCGCCCAGGAATCGATCACGTCCGACGGGTCTTTGACGAATGCGACCAGATCACCGAGCGGGCCGGCAACGGTATCCCACGCGAAGGTGAAACTGTCGACGAAGATCTTGCCGCCCATATAGGCCGGCGTTGCCCTCATCATCCCGCCGAGGGTCTCGCCGAGGCGGTCACTGAAACTGGTGTTCTGATCGATCCAGTTCATGGTGCCGCCGAACAGTTTCCCGACCCTGGTGTTCCATTCCGTGCACGCGAACATGTCTTCCCCAGGTGTTGCGCGCTCGCAGTTGACGAACATCGCGTGCATGCAGAGGACGCCGGGAACACCATTGCCGGCGCAGGGAGCAGTCCAGGCAGCGTCAGGCACCTTGTCGGCGTTCGGCTGCTTCTTCATCGCCGCGAGTGAGGCCGCGTCCGGTGTCGGGCTCCACTCGAAACCCCATGTGCTGGTCGTCTTCGTTGTCCACCGCGCCAGATCCTGCGCACAGGTCGGAGACGGCGGGTACATGTCCGCAGCCTCATCGAGGGGGAACGTGTTCGGATAGACGCCCTTGAGGATCGACTCGTCCGTGATGCTCAAGGCGGCCTTCTGGTTCGCCTCCACACCCATGTCGATGCCGGACATCTGTGTACCGGCGCCGCCGGCGGCGACCAGGGCGTCGATCAGAGCCGGGTTCTTCGACATCATCACCTGCGGTGCCCACATGGCGATCCGCTCGGATTCTTTTGCCGTCCAGTACATCAACCGGTTTTCGTTGTGCATGACCTGTGTCGAGTACTGGCCCATGTCGCCGCCTTTGTCCTTGCAGACTCCGGTGAACCACGAGGCGGATTTGAATTCGTCTGTGCCGGCGACGAACTTCTTCAGATCATCGGGAAATCCTTTGGGGAGTTCCTTGCCCGACTGAGTGGCATTCTGCACGCCAGGAGCCGGGTCGGTGTTGGGGACAGCAACTGGTTCCGCTGCCGCCGGCAACGCCAGTCCGAGCATCGCGAACAATGCCACGACCGCGGTCAGAATGATTTTGCGCCACATCAGTCAGGCCCCCTTTCTAGTTGACGTAGAACGTGTAGAAGCCGTTCGCGCCCGGCTTCGAAAGCGCCGAATCAGCGGCCGGGAACTGGGCATCATCTGCGGACGGGCCGCTGACGAACTTCCAGTCCTGGGCTTTCCAGTCCCCGTTCTCCCACTTCACCGTGACGGTGCTCGTCGAGTAGACGGTGAGGATGCCGACCTTGTCGCTTCCTTCACTGATCGGGCTTTGACCGACGCCCATGCCCCACACGGACACGGTGGCCGAGTCCTGGGTGAAGTCGGGGACGGTGACGATCAGTGGCACGTTGTTGACGGTTTTCCCCAGATCGGTGCGGCCGCTGGAGATGTCGATGACGGTATTGAGCGCATCGGTCGCATTCGCCGAGACAGCAACTTCTCGCAGCTTTTCGGCGTCGATCCGGCCCTGGTACGTCTGACCGTTGGCCTGGATGAAGTTCACGGCCGCGGTCTGTGCGCCGGCCTGATCGCGGGTGTATCCGGCCGGAACTCCGTCGATGGTCGTCGTCGGACCGTGGGCTGCACGAATTGCATCGGCTCCGCTCCCCTTGTTGTCATCACCACCACCGGAGGTGAGGAGCGCGATCACCAACGCGAGGAACACCACTGCGACAACACCAGTGGCGATAACGCGCTTGCGGTCAGAGAAGAACCCTGATCCGCCACCTGTGGATCCAGTCGCCGCGACCGGACGGTTGCCCGTACCTACCTGAGAAAAATCTTTGACCATGAGTTCTCTTCTTTCTCGTGAAAAATGCTGAGCTGGAGCGGAATTCGTCTCAGCCTTGAGTGACGAACATGATGGCGCCGATGATGACGGTCAGAAGTGTCAGGCCGCCGAAGGCGGTGGCTGCGGTCTTGA
This sequence comes from Rhodococcus sp. T9N, assembly GCF_024436645.1. Taxonomy (NCBI): domain Bacteria; kingdom Bacillati; phylum Actinomycetota; class Actinomycetes; order Mycobacteriales; family Nocardiaceae; genus Rhodococcus; species Rhodococcus sp. T9N. The sequence goes on from NZ_JAMSKS010000028.1 coordinate 50,936, forward strand.
CCTCAGCGGCGTTGTCGGTCATCTCCGAGGCGTAGCCGCCGTTCTTCGCTGCTCGCATCTTGTACAGCGCGAAGATCAGTTTCACGCCGACACCGCCCATTGCGAGTGCCCAGATGGTGCCGAGCACGCGGACCCAGACGTTCTGGAACGCAGGTCCGAGGAACTCGAGGGTGGGGGTGACCCCTTCGAACGGGTTCTTCGACTTCGGCGCGTCCTGAGCTGCGGCAGGAGCGGCGGTCATGATTGCCAGGGCGATGGTGCCGGAGGTGATGGCCGCCGCCCGACGCAGCCGGCCGCCGCTGGTGGACGGGCTCACCGGTGTGTTCTGTTCGTTCATCGTGTTCCCTTTCGATGTGGTGTCTGGCTGTGGTGCAGTGGTTTTCAATCCAGGCGCCCGCGACTTCGCGGGTGGGGTGGAGTTACCGGGCGAGGACGGAGAGGGCGGGGGTTCGGCCGAGGTTCCGGCTCGTACTCCGCGTATCGGTCCTCGTACTGCGCGACCGGTTCGGGTCGGGCTGTACGTCGAATAACTTCCGGAGGACGTTGGATCTGCTCGGGGGTGTACGGGTCGGCGTACTCGGCAGCGCGGCCGTACACGCTGGCAGCGAGAGCATCCGCGATTTCGGCGGCGACATTGGTGTAAGCCTCGATCGTGGACGGAAGGAGACGGTCGTAGACGATGCGCTCCCCAGTCGCGAACGACGGCTCGTAGGGAACCCGGATGACGTTCTCTTCCGGAAGGCCCAGTCGAGCCAGTCCCTCGACGAGTTCAGGCTCGAGGGTGGGATCGGAGCCGGGTGTCACGACAGTCAGCACGATCGCGGAGGACACCAGATGGCCGAAGCCGCGGGCGATGATCCCTTTGAACATCCGCAACGCCATCTTTGTCATGTCGAGGCGCAGCGGCAGGGGAACGACCAACAGGTTCGAGTGCTGCACGGCCCATTGCCAATTCGCGGCCACAGGTTCGTTGCCGGTGTCGATGAAGATCAGGTCCCGATGACGGCGGAGTACAGCCATGATCGCCGCGCACTCGTCCCAGCCGATGCCATGATCGCGTGAGGTCGAAGTGTCGGCTCCGAGGACTTCGTCGTGCGTGGGTTGAAGCCGCAGGAACCTGCCGAGCGCACCCGACACGGCTCCCGCAGAGGTGAGATCGCGGGCGTTCTCGAGAACATCCCAGGGGCCGACGTCGGGATCGGTGGGATTGGCCGCGCGGTCTCCGAGAGTCCCGGTGGACTGGTTGGCATCCCACGCGACAACGCCGTGGCGGTGCGAACCGAAGGTGTTGGCCAGGGTCAGGGTCGTCGAAGTCTTTCCGGCATCACCTTTGAGGCTGATCACCGAGACGACCATGCAACCGGGTAGCGGCTGCTGAACGCGGGTGACGGATTGGCGGAACCGCACCTCCGCCGAGTCAGGCTTCGGCGCCATCTTCATGCCGACCGCCGCGTTGACACGTCCGCGCCAGCCCCATGTTGCGGGGCTGTCGTCGACTTCGCTTGTCTCCCGCTCGAACCGGTAGTCGAATTCGGGTTCGTCGTTCTCTGCCAGCGCGTCCTGCCCGACCGCATACGGGTCGTCGTATCCTGCCGACTCGTCGACCAACTCGGTATCGCCGGATTCGGCGGCTGACTCGATCTGCGGGGCTGGTTCAGGAGTCTCGATCGGGGCGGTCTCGGCTTCGGGCCGAGATTGCCGACGTAGACGCTGGCCGCGCAGGTCAACGGCCTTTTCGGTGGTGTAGGTGTCCTGGTGCTCGTCGTAGGGGTCAGGAGCGCTCACGGGAGTTCCTTTCGGGGAGGGGGTGGTTCCGGGGACGTTCTTCTCGCTGGTCATAGCTTTTTAAGGTCGTCGACTGCCCACAGACCGCCGCGACTGACGACCAGGACGGCGACGATGGCGGTGTCGACGCCGACGATGGAGCCATCGGACGCAATCGCGGTCTGTTCGACCTGATACATCCGGTGCACCGCAGTCGCGGTGTCCACGGCGCCCTGGTTCGGTACCGAGCTGACCGTCGGCCAGACCTGCGCGTCCTTCGCGGCCCATTCGAGCCACTGACCGCCGGGGCTTCCGGTCGGGGTGGTTCCGGTGACATCGCCGAGGAAGCGTTCGGTGAGCAGGTCGCCGGTGCGGGCGGCCGCGTCATTGGGTCCGCGATCGTCAGCGGTATTCCAGGTGAACCAGGTGGTGACCACGGCGTCGGCAACGGCAGCCGGATCGCTGCGGTCCACGATGGCGACCTGTTCGGGCGCGTGTTCCGGAACGGTGGCCGCAGGCCGTGTGGGCTCGGCCGCCGAGGTTTCGTTCGGGGACCATTGCTGCGCCCGTGCGCCCGTCGTGGTGGACGGGCCGGTTGCGGTGCCTTCCGTGCCCGAGGAGCACCCGGCCAGGGCAATAGCGACGGCAGATGCAGCGGCGGCGGCCGCGAGGTGGCGTTTCACGACTCGTCCTCGATGAACAGATCCGACAACCGAATCGCCTGCCACGCCTGGTAACCAGGCTCTTCGCACCAGTCCACGGCCCGGTTGTTGTCGGTGATGTCGAGGTCGAGTGCAACACCGTGCTTGGCTGCCATACCGGCGAGGGAGTTCCCGTCGATCTCCGGATTGGAGATGTGCAGGAGCAACCGCACCGCGGGAACGTTCGCGTCCTCACGCGCTTTGCCGGCGAGGAATACCGCCTTACCGGCTGCGGAGTCGTCTGCCGAGCGCTGGTTGCCTTCCTTGAAGACCGTGTCGTTCTTGTGGAACGTCCCGTACCAGGCCGCGTCGTCGACCGGTCCGAGTACAGCGAAGCTGCCCCGCTCGTCACCGGCGGCGAACAGTTCCACCAACGGTGCGGTGGCGGCGGCTTCGGCGATCTCCTTCTTGCGTTTGGTCGCTTCCGCGTCGCGGAGTACGTCGTAGTCGAGATCGAGTTGTTTGACCAACTCGCGCTTGACCTTCGGCCACATGCTGCGCGAGAGCAGTTTGTTCTTCTTCGCCCACGCGCGGATCTCTGAGGAATCGCTGGTGCGCAACTCGTCAGCGGCGGCGCGTACTGCGTCGGCGGCCTGTTCCCATTCGGTGGCTGCGGATACCGTCATTTCTGGGATCTACCTTTCTTCGGGTGAAACTTCATTCCGGGGTGGTCATCGGGTTGCGATGTTCTGGTCTGGGTTGTTCTGTCAGGCAAAGCGTTTCGCTGCCAACCCGGAGGATGGTGGGGTCCAGTCGGAGATTTTGACGACATCGCCCGATTGCGGAGCTTCGACGACCTTGCCGCCGCCCATCCAGATGAAGATGTGGCCGCTGTGGGGTTGGATGATGTCGCCGGGTCGCAGGTCGGCGGGGTTGGTGATCGAGGTTCCGCGGGAGTCGTCGATCTGCATCTGATCCTGGTGAGGGAGGACCGTTCGGCCGCCCGTGGCTTGCGCCACTGCGTATTTCACCAGTCCGGAGCAGTCGAACCCGATCTTGTTGAAGTCTCCGAAACTGTCTGCCACTCCCCCGTCGCGGACGCCGCGCGTCGGTCCGTTCTCGTCGCCGCCGCCCCAGGCATACGGGGTGCCGAGCCACCGCAGTGCGGTATCGACGACGGCCGAGCCGGTGGACGGGCCGCCTGGAATCGGGCCCGCCGGGGCGGACGTATCGGTGAATTCCTCGATCGCGAACTTCTGAATGTTGGTGACGTAGCCGCGTGTTTCCTCGTTCTGGCAGACCTGGCCCTGCGACAAGGTGTTTCCGGGGCCGCAGTTGTACATGGACAACGTCAGCGGAATCAGCTCGCCTTGCAGGCGGCCGTCAGCCATCGCCTTTTTCGTCAGCTCGAGCATCTTGCAGTCGTAGGACGCCATCGACATCGCAGCGTCGGCCGGTGAGCGCATGTCGAGCTTTCCGTCCCCGTCCCCGTCCACGCCTTCCTGTGCAGCAGTTGAGGGAAGGAACTGTGCCGGGCCGTCCGCACCGGAGTCGTTGTTGTGCGCGTTGACGTTGAAGCCGCTTTCCTGCTTGAACTGCCCTGCCAGCAGCGGAGCGGTGATCTCGGGGCAGGTCCCGGCGGCTTTGAGGATCCACGGTTCGAACTCCGCAGGTACGCTGCCCGGCTTGAGTCCCCCGCCGCCCAGACTCGGTCCACCGCACCCGGCACCTGCCGGAAGTGGAGTGATAGCGGCAGCGTTGACGATCGCGGGAGACGGAACACCCGTGCCGGGCGCGGGAGCCGGTGCGGGTCCGGACGGCTCGGCAGCACCGGCGAGCCACGGTGCGGGATCGGTTGGCGTTCCGGCGCCGTCGGGAAGTCGGCCACCCTCCCAGACCTCGAAATGCAGGTGCGGGCCTGAGGAATCGGCTTCGTTTCCGACAGCGGCGATTTCCTGACCGGCGGTTACCTGATCACCGGTCTTGACCTTGATCGTCGAAGCGGCCATGTGGCCGTAGACGGTGGAAATCCGCTTCCCGTCGACGTCGGTGTCGATGATGACCCAGTTCCCGAACCCCGACGCGGGGCCGGCCTCTGCGACGACACCGGAGGTAGCGGCATAGATCGGAGTACCGAGCGGGCCGGCGAAGTCGGTACCGCGGTGCATGGAACCACCGCGAGGACCGAAACCCGACGTCAGTTGGTAGGTACCGGCCTTGAGCGGCTGCGTTTTGGTTCCCGGAGCTGGTGCCACGGATCCGGTAGTTGCGGTTGTGGGCAGGCAATCGTTGGAAGGTTTGGGATTGTTGTCCGTACCGAACATGACGAAACCGAGCATCAGGACCACTGCGACGATGACGCCGCCAGTGGCCTTGAGGCCGGTCTTCGTCGAGCTGGGTGAATCACCCATCGTCATGTCCTTGTCGTTGTGTCGTGCCGTGCCCGCCTGGGCAACGTGTGGGACCTATCGCGGCCCGAGAGGGCCGTGAGTATGAGGAGTGGGGAGGTGAACGTCAAAAGCTCTCGCCCAAGAGCGTTTTCGGTTCACCCGCCGCCGCGCGCTAGCCGCCGATCGCTTGTCGGTAGATGTCGACCATCGCGTCCAGAGCGGTTCGCTTTCCGTCGATCAACCACTGCCCGTAGGACTCGTGAACGCGGGAACCGAGGAAACTCGCTGCGGTGAATCCGGCGTCGACGACCGAGGTCAGTGCTTGCGCATCCTGGGAGGTCACCGTCGCCAGGACCGAGTTACCGAGACCGACGAAGTCGGAGTTCTGCGCCTGCGCACCCATCAACGTGGTCATCGAATCGGCCGGTTCGTGGAGCTGCTCGGCGGTCATCTTCTGCCCCGGTGTCAGGACACCGAGCGCAACGTTCGCAAGATCCACACCGATCGGGAGGAGCTGCCCGAGGGCCAGGACGTTCCCGGTTTCGGCGACCTGCCACGCGACTTCCTGGAGCTGCCCGACGTCGCGGGCGAGGCGGATGATGTCGACGTTGCCCAGCAGGTTCGCCACCAGCGCCGCCGAGGCGGCTGTGCCGGACGGATCGGGGATCAGTGCCAAGATCCGTGACACCGATTTCAGGTCGACCCCGGCCGCCATCTTCACCAAAGGCGAGAGTTGGTTGTTCAGCTCCCCCGCGACCCGGTGCGCTTCTTTGACGTTGCCGGCCAACAGATGGCCGGGAAGTATTTGCAGGTTGGCCGCAACCGCGTTGTAGTCCACCGAGGTCACACCCGAGACGACGCCGAGGATCTGGTTGATGATCGTCACCGGTTGGATCGCGGAGAGGATCGACGTGGCGGTGGTGAGTTGATCGGTCGGTGTATCCGCCAGCGGAGCCACACCGTTCGACAAGCTCTGTGCGGGACCAGTCAGACCCGCGTACGTGCCGCCGGTACCGGTGCCACCACCCGAGAGGATGCTGTTCGCCAACGTCACCACCTGGTCAGCAGCATCCAGAACCTGCGGAACGTCGACCTTGTCGAGCGCATCGACGACCGAGTTCGTGGCGGCCTCAGGAGAATCAGCCGGAGCGCTGCGCAACCCGTCGCGCGCGGCCGGGTTCGCTGCCATCCATGCCTGTGTCTGTTGGACCGGCTTGAAGGTTCCGGCCAACAGTTGCGCTTGCTGACGAACCGCGGCGACATCGACCGCCGCCGACGTCGAGGTGGGAGCGCCTGCGCTTTGCAGCTTCTCCACCGAGGTCGCCAACGCGGACGCTGCCCCTGGAGCAGCCGCGAGATCCGCGTAACCGTAGTTCGAGGTCACCGCGCCCAAGAACTCCGACGCGTTCGCGGTTCCGGCGCCTGCCGAGGTATTCGCAGTTTCGGCGGCCGCCGGAGTCGACGCCGGCTTCGCAGCCGTGTCGGTCGAGGTCTGACCTGCGACGGACGGAGTCGTTGTCGCCGAGACAGCAGTCGCGGTGGTCGGTGCCACTGTTCCGGGTGGGTTGGCAAGCACTCGTCCCAACGACGCCAAGAATGAATCCTTGCCGGTGTTGGTGTTGCAGTACTTGTCTTCCGGGTGGCAGATGTCGAAGACCCGACCCGACAGAGCGCCGTAGCCCTCGGCGGCCGGACCGGCGATGCCCTGTCCGTCGAGCTTGGGGCCGACGACCTGCGAACCGGCGGTGCCGAGCTTCGGATTGGCGAGCATGACCGCAGCGAGAACGGACGCGGCGGGAACGGGGCCGCTGCCTGCCCCGATGTTGACGGCGACGTCGTTGGCGACCTGTGCACCTTGTGAATAGCCGCCGATGACGAACTTCGAGTTCGGGCACTGCTCCATCGCGGTCGCCATTGCCTGATCACCGGCGGTCTTCGAGGCCGAGTAGGTCATGCCGGACTGCAAAAACGCTTCGGCCGGGTACGACGGATAGATGGCACGGAAGGTGTTGGGCCCGTACATCGTTTCGAGCTTCTCCCCTACCTGGCCCAACATTCCGGCAGGCTTCGACGGATCGGCGTCGGCGCGGGTCTCGGTCGTTCCGGGAGCGAAGACACCGATGTACTTGGTGCAGCCCGCCGCAGTGGACGGTGCGGCGTTGGCCAGGAGCGGTGCGGCCGCGAATCCTGCGACCAGCGTCGAAATGATGGCGAACGCCGACGCGAAGCGGGCGGTGGAAGAGATATTCATCGGATTCCTTCTGCATCAGTGATGGAGGTGATGAAATGCCGACCGTCGATCACGGCGGTGGTGATGCGCTGATACAGCGACGCGCCTTTGCCGGAGGGGCGGGTCTCGTCCAGCTCCATTGCGTACGTCCCAGCAGTCACGCCGGTCACCGTCATGCAGTAGGTCGTTCCTTCCGGCGTCGCATTGATCGCCGACTGCATGTCCGCTGCGAAGGGAGCTGCACCAGGGGTGAGTAGCGCGATCGCTGCATCGGCAGAGCGCAGCGTGTAATACGCGTGTTCGAACGCTGCGATCACACCCTCGCCGCTGTTCTGATCACCAGCAGACACCGGGCATCCGGCAGGTTCCGGAGACGGTGTAGTCGACGGTGTCGCAGCGGAATTGACGATCTCGCTGATGTTCGACGGCTCGTCGTCGGTGACCCGGCCGATGACCGACGCAGCGCCCACGACGACCCCGACCAACAACACCAGCACCGCGATCGCCAGTGCCGTCACGGCCGCGACCTGACGGCGAGGTGTCCGCGCATGCGGCATACGAGGACGACTTGGGAGGCGGACTGGGCGGGTACCAGTTCCGCCGGTCGCGCTACGTACCGCCGGTTTAGGGGTAGATCCCTTCGAGCCAAACATCGTTTCAAACTCCTTCTTCGACCAGGCAATCCATGTCAGATGGCCGGGACGGGCGTGCCCGTCCCGGCCAATCCGGCTATGCCTGTGTGCCTGCTCCGATTGCATCGCTGATCAGCTGCGATGCCAGGCCAGGGCTGGCGTTGGTGAAGAAGTCCGTGAGGGCTGTGTCGACCTGTTCGATGATCTGCTCGCCTCCGGGCTGGGCTGCGACGAAGTCTCGGGCCTGCTGGTCGATCGCGGGTGCGGCGGCGACGGTGTCGCGGACGGTGGTGGCCACTGCCTGTCCGACGGGGCCGGAGTTCTCCCAGTCGGTAAGAACGTTCTGCGTCTGAGTGGTCACGGCAGGCTGGTCGATGTCGGGGATCTGGTCGCTGACATCAACAGGTTCTCCCAATTCGCCTGCGCCGTAGGCGGTTGCGGCCGCAACGCCTGCGATGCCACCGCCGACTGCGCCGATCGCCGCTGCGGGAACGCCCAGAGCCGCTGCACCGATACCTGCTCCGGTGGCTGTGCCCACCACACCAGCAGGCACGGCACCGATCGGCGTGAGAACGGGGCTGAACAAGCCGAGGGCCGACGTTCCGCCGATGGTTCCGCCGATCAACGCGCCCACTGTTGCTGCGGGTACACCAACGGCGGCGGCTCCGGCCAAAGCGCCACCGGCACCACCGGCCAGTTGTGCGGCGGCGATGCGGCTCGCGCGGTCGACGGGGACACCGATCGAGGCGTAGAAGGTTGAGACCTGGCTTTCGATGACGGCCGAGGTGTTGTTGGTGCGGGCGAGATCGTCGTCACTCATCCAGGTCTTCTGCTCGAAGACCCAATCACCAATGCGACCCTTCTCTTTCGGCGCGATGATCGGTGCGACGATCTCGACGGGTCCGGGCAAGTGAATGTTGCCGTAGTCGATCGGTGCGACGCTGTAGTCGGCCGGGGCCGTGTAGGTGCCGGAATCATAGTCCCAGTTCGGCAGCGGCTGCGACGGAACGTTCGCGTACTCTGCGGGCGGCGGCACCCAGTAGACCGGCTCGGGTACAGGCTCGGTCGAGGGTGCAGGTGCAGGTGCAGGTGCAGGTGCAGGTGCAGGTGACGGGGCAGTGACTCCGGGCTGTCCCGGTGCAGGCCCTGTTACCCCTGGCTGCGGGGCTGCCACCGCTATCCCTGCCGTTGCGAAAGTGGCCACAACCAGAGCGGTGAGGGTGCCGGCGGCGATGACAGGCGCGGACGGTGCGCGGTGGCGACCGGTAGGTCGAGACTTGTGGTGCTTCATTGTGTGGAACCTTCCAATTGGGTTGTAAATACGGGGAATTGATGCGGACTGAGGTGGCGCTTACGCGGCCACTGTTTCCGATGCGTTGGCATCAGAAAGCGGGGAGGGGTCCTGCGCCGAAGGCAGCGAGGACCGATGGTGAGGAACAAGTGAATGGCCAACGGGGCAGACTCGGGTGCCGGGAATGCTCACCGAAATGCATGTGTGGCCCAGGCTCCTGCCGGCACACAGCGAGCCCGCCCGGCCTCGAACTTGGAGTTCACCCCACTCTTTCGTTCTCACAGCTCCCCCGATTCGTTGGATGTGTCCGGCCCAGGTGACGGCCCGAGCCGGACACAAGATCAACCTATGAGGGTCAGTCTATAACAGTCAGTTTAAAACGGCTAGACAGTAGGGGTAATCCCACGATGGCTAATCTTCACGCCTAGGTGAATCGCACCGAACACGAGTGGACGGGGGATGAGTGGGCAGGAGATCCGTTCGCGGCTTTCAACCCAACGTGCTCCGTGATCGACGGTTGGAGCGAGGATTCACTCAAGCCGAACTTGCGCGCATTCTTGGTTTGACGCCCGGCGCAGTCAAAGCATGGGAAGCGGGTAGAGGCACGCCCAAGATCGAGACACTCGTTAAATTGGTCGACCCTAGCGTGCTCGATATCGATATTTCCGCTTTGGTTTCCGTACCCAAAGGAGAGACCTTCCTTGGCGACCTTCGCACCCTGCGGCTGATCACACAGTCTCAACTTGCCGAGCGGATCGGTCTTTCCCAAACCATGATGGGTGCCCTCGAGCGCGGTGAGATCAACCTCAGCGAGGATGTCGCGGAGATGCTCGCCGCTGAGCTCGACTACTCCCTCAGCGATATTCGTTCCGCATTCAACCGCGCGAGAAGCAGACCTCCGCACACCCCTGTGTGAAGAGTGCGCGGATCGCATTCTCGATGCACCGCACGAATCGCACGCCGCGATAGGCGCGTCTTCTACCGTCATGCGGCGAACTTTTCCCGATTTTCCACACCACGGTTCGATTCCGCACCAAGCAACACGCTAAGTTTGCAGGTCCGGGCACTTCGGACAAATATTCCGCACGCGGAACTTTGTTGGGTGCGGAATTGGGGAAACGGCAGGAAAACAGTGGCGCGAGGATTCAAGTGACGGACCGGAACCAGTTCGCAGGAAGACTGAGTGCACTCTGGGCGGCCGCGAATAATCCGACGCTCAAGGCAGTAGCAGCGAGGGCGAAAGAACGTAGCTCCGAGGGTCCGAGCTACCAGCGCATCAGCGATTGGCGGCGCGGAGCCCGCGTCCCTGAAAAGTTCGAATCGCTCGAGCCTGTCCTCTGGGTACTTATATCGGCGGCGAGGGCGAAATCGATACAGCCTTCTGAGCATGGTCTGTATGACATGGCGGTGTGGAGGGAATGGTGGGCAGAGGCGCAGACCGGTAGCAGGCAAGGCCCGGACGCGTCGAAAACAGCGCCAATTGCCTGCCCATATCTCGGCCTAGCCTCGTACACAGTCACAGATCGTGACCGTTTCTTCGGACGCGAACGCAGCATCGACGAAGCTGTCTCCACCCTCCAAGGCGCCACTACCCCCGGGTTGTTCGTCCTATATGCAGCCTCCGGGACTGGTAAATCTTCGCTTCTTCACGCCGGTATCGCGGGGCGTGCAGCTACTCACGGGTTGACGTGGGGATCTACGGAACCGTGGAGCATTGAGACCGTAGACCCCGGCCCGGACCCCTTCGGCGCGCTTACCCGCATTTTCCCGCGCATACGAGAAGCCGAGTCGAGCGACGACTACCGGGAGTTGCTCGATGACTACTTCGCTGATTCCGAGAACGATGCCCTACTACTCATCGTCGATCAGTTTGAACAGGTACTCACAGCGGGTGCGAATGACGCGACCCGCGACGAGTTCATAGATCGACTCGACCGTCTCTCTCGCGTGGTCAGCTCAACGAGCACCATACGAGTTGTAATCGGCGTACGAGCGGACTTCGTGCCCGAATGCTTGCAACACGCTCCCCTTGCCGACGCTCTACAGCACAGGCAGATCGTGCTCGCGCCTATGAGCTCCGAAGAGCTGGCCGAAGCCATCAAACTGCCGGCAGCCGCCGCGAACGCTGACCTCGAACAAGGCTTGTCCGAACGAATCATCAGTGATCTCGACGCCACACGAGTAGGGCACAATCAGAGCGTTCTCCCTCTGATGTCCCACGTGCTTGAAAGCATGTGGATGCACCGTGACCCCGCCGGAAACCTCACACTTCGAGCGTATGAAGCTGCCGGAGGAATCGAAGGTTCCGTCAACCGCGCCGCCGAAAACGCCTGGAAGGTGCTCGACGCCGACGATCGTGCAGTGGCGCCGGCCTTGCTGTTGAGGTTGGTTCAGATCGGAGACGGTGCCCGCGACACCAGGAGGGCTGTACCCCGCGCCGAGCTGCTACGCGTGGGCGGCGCGGATGCCCGGAACGGCCGGGTCATCGAAGCACTCACCACCGCTCGACTACTGACCGTCGACGACGACGGACTCGTGGCCTTTGCCCATGAAGTGGTCATCGACAGCTGGAACCGGTTGCACAACATGATCAGCGCCAACAGGGCGAGCAACATGCTTCGGCAGACGTTTGAACGCGACGCGGCCGAATGGGACCGGCGAGGTCGACAGTCCGCCGACCTGTGGGCAGGCGACAGGTTGCACGATGTCATCGCGCAACTCGACGATCACCCACTGACACCGACGGCGTACAGCTTTCGCCGGGATGCAATAAGGAAGCAAGAACGACGGAAGCTCCAAAAACGGGGCGCCGTGTCCGCGATCGCAGCCTTTATCGCGGTCTTGATGATCGTGTCCGTCTTTGCGTTCCGAGCGAGTGCGCGCTCAGAGGTCCTTGCATCGAGTGCACAATTCCGAGAAGTGTTATCGACAGCGGACCGACTACAACAGTCCAATCCGTCTCTGTCGGCGCAGCTAGTTCTTGCAGCCCGCGACATGCAGCCTGCCGAGACCGCCACCGCGTCCCGAGTTCTCGCTACTCAAGATGCACCGATGGCGACGCCGGCCACCGGGCATGAAAATGCGATCTACACCGCCGCATACCGACCTGACGGCAAAGTTCTCGCGACGGCGAGTGGAGACCACACAACGCGACTATGGGATGTCAGCGATCCACAAGTCCCGACACCGATCGGATCGCCGCTGGAAGGTCACACGAGCTTCGTCACCTCAGCCGCCTGGTCCCCTGACGGTGCGATGCTTGCCACTGCGAGCGGTGATGGCACAGTGCGACTCTGGGACGTACGCGATCCGCTCTCGCCCGAGGCAATCGGCAGCCCCCTGCAATCCGCCGGCGGAACCGTGTACGTGGTGTCGTTCAGCCCAGACGGACGCACCCTCGCCGCACCGAACGACGACGGAACCACAGGGCTGTGGGACGTAAGCAACCCGCAAGCAGCGTCTCTCCTCACTCCCCCACTTGCCGGACCAGCAGGTCCCGTCAGAACAAGCGCGTTCAGTCCGGACGGGAAACTCCTCGCGGTCGGCAGCGACGACAAAACAGTGTGGCTGTGGAACGTCAGCGACCCATCGAACCCCGTAATCGCAACAGCCCCGCTCACCGGGTTTGCCCGAGCGGCGCACTCGGTCGCGTTCAGTCCAAACGGCCAACTTCTCGCCGCCGGCAGCGACGATCGAACCGCCCGCGTCTGGAACATCGGAAACCCCGCGCAACCGACCTTGGAAGGGCCGCCTCTCACTGGTCACACCGGTGCGTTGTGGTCCATCGCGTTCGGACCGGACAGTCAAACGCTCGCAACCGCAAGCTGGGACGGCACCGCCCGACTGTGGAACCTCCGAGACCCTGCCCGCCCGCGCGCCCTAGGGCAGCCCCTTGCCGGCAGTAACGGGGGCATGATCACAGTCGCCTTCGCTCCCGACGGCGCAACTATGGCAACGGGAAGCCAGGACGGCGTCCTCAGGATGTGGAACCGCCCTACATCCGTCATCGACGCCCACACCGACCGTGTCATGACGCCGAGGTTCAGCTCGGACGGATCACACATGGCCACGGGCTCTGTCGACGGCTCGCTTCAGGTGTGGGACACCTCTGATCCCGATCACCCGATCGCACGGGGACGAGTCGTAGTGCCCAACGGCCAAATCGACAACTTGCAAATGTCACCGGATGGCCGAACCGTGCTGACAACGGGCGGAAACGATCGGGCAGTGCGGCTTTGGGATGCTTCAGACCCCGACACCATCCGTCCTCTCGGCCGGCTCGACCTCGAGACCAGATACGCGTATTTGATGGCGATCACTCCAGACGGCCGCACCCTAGTCACCGGTAGCAGCGACAATTCGCTCCAGTTCTGGGACATCACCGACATCGCTGCGCCCGCACCCTTGGGGCAGCCTGTGCCGGTCCCCGGCGACCTGCTCACCAACGCAGCCTTCTCGCCGGACGGCCGAACGCTCGCGATTGCGGCGTCGGGTACCAACGACATCACGCTCCTCGACAGCTCAGATCCGAGCCGTCCCGAGATGCTTCAACCACTGACCGGGCACACGAAGCAGGCCGAATCCGTTGTCTTCTCGCCGGACGGGAAAACCCTGGCCAGCGCTGGTGACGATCAGACGATTCGGTTCTGGGACGTAACGAAGCCAAGCGAGGCGCAAGGGATCGGCGACCCCCTGATCGGCCAATCAAGCACGATCCGGTCCGTCGCTTTCGCAACCGACGGGCGGACTCTGGCTTCGGGCAGCGACGAGGGAACCGTCCAGCTATGGGACACCACAAACATCGCAGCTCCCATCAAACTCGGCGGTTCCATCGCATCCATCGGAGCCACCCGGTGGTATATCGCATTCAGTCCTACTTCCAATCACCTCGCGGCAGGTGGAGAGGGCGGCGCCGTCCGGCTATGGAATCTCACTCAGCGCGCGGCAGAAACCCGAGTGTGTAGGAACACGAACAATGTTCTTACCGACGCGACGTGGGACCAACTATTCCCTGAACTCCCCTACCGAACCACCTGCTAACTCATCCTTGGAAAGGGCACTGTGCGCTCACCGACTGCACTTCAGACCGCAACGCCAATGCAGTTCGTCGCAGACGATCACGCACTCGACGTCGATGGTTCCAGCCTCCGCACCACCGCAGACCCTGACATCGCGGCGAAGGCAATAGCCGCCGAAACCCTCGATCGAATACGAGTGGTGCTCGACAGCTACCCCGCAGATCCGATCGTGTTGCTTTCAGGTGGCGTTGATTCGATCCTCGTTGCGGCGACCGCAGTCGCCCTCGGCACCGCACCGCGTGCGATCACGATCGTCGTCGACGGGGAAACCGTCGATCGAGCACCCGCGATAGCCGCTGCCGAAGCACTCGGACTGCGGCATGAAGTTGTTGTCCTGAGCTCATCAGACGTCGTCAGCCTCGCTAAATCGGCAGTCGTCGCTCTGGGAGTCAACGAATTGTGGGAGGTCGCAGCCGCTATCCCGATCCTCGCTGCCTCTGAATTGATCCGCCGATTCAGCGCAGCGTCCCCGGCGCCGGCAGCTGTTCTCACCGGCAGCGGTGCAGATGCAATTTTTGCAGGAGGCCGGGTGATCGAGCACCCGATCGAATCCGCCGCAGCGAACCGGGCTTTAGACGAAGTAGTTCGCACCGAGACGGGAACGAACTTCGTTCGCGATCGATTGGTCCCGGATTTCTACGAACGACTGCTAGGCGACGACGCCCAAGCACTCATCCATGTATTCCAGACAGAACGGTTCTGGCAACTCGCTGAACAACTAGCGCCACCCGCTCTCTTCGGCCACGTCACTGGCGCAGCGCACGACAAACTCGCAGTCCGGCTGGCATGTGAGCGCCTGCTTCCGGAAACTGCGCAGCACCTGGCCTGGACACGTAAATCCCCTATTCAACGGTCCAGTGGCCTTTTCGATGCGCTCGCTGATGCAGCGCGTGCCCGTGCCGCGCAGCTTCCAGGAGCAACGACCTACAGCAATCCGCTCACGGAACCGATGGAGTCCGTCGCAGTCAGGCTTTTTCTAGCCGATTTACACTGAACCATATAGAGCGAACGAATTGAACCGGCGTGTCGGCTGCGTATCTCGACATTTCTGCGGGAGTATTTGCAGGCAACACAATGCCCGCGCCACCGCGCGGACGAACTGGAAGGGGCTTGTCATGGCGAGAGGTCGTCCGAGTAAAGGCGAGCGGCGTCGTGTCGAGACGCGAGTGCCCGTGGATGTCAAAGACCGCCTCACCCTGATGCGCGAAGCTCGGGGACTGACTGAGAGCGAACTCGTCGCCGACATCCTCAGCGCTGCGGTAACCCGATTCGACCCGGCCGCAGTCCACACAGAGAGGCTGACGATGACCGCCTAATGGTGACCACAACGCCGAAGATGCGGAAACCCCGCTTCGGTCTCATATGCGCAGTTGATCGCCCTTAAAACGACGATATCCCCCGGTTGACGGGCCGGGGGATTCGGATGTCGTAAGAAACGAGTTGACGCTCGGATCTTAGGGTCTTGCTGCTTTCCCCGAAGGGACTGTCTTGCGCGACAGGTCTCAGGGTACATCGCGTCCTGATGCAAAATCCATAACCGATTTTTCGCGTGTCTCAGCGATGGAGCACACGCCCGCACCCATACAGCGCCCGTACTGCGGTAGCAGCCCTACGCGGCGCCGCTACGGAACCGCTCGTACACCCCGCAGGATGCAAGGGCACCTGTACGGGCACCAGTGCCATGCCCTGACGCCGATGCTGCTCAATACGCTCGGCAAGGAAGCCGCTTGCCGGCGCTATTGCAAGGTCGCACTCGCCCTCGAAGACGGCGCATACGGCGGCATCGCCCGCTGGCGGGGCGCCCAACATTGGGTCGAGATCGTCGTTCGGTGTGCGTTCACCGCCGAATACACACGGATTCGACCGGCACTAGTCCGGTCGTCTGGCGGCGGCATCAGCCTCAAGTCCTTGCTGGCAGTTGCCACCGTCATGGCCGAAGCCGCGGACTTCGACACCGGCCGCAACTCACGCTTGACCGTGGAAACCATCGTCGAACGCACCGGCAAGAAAGAGCGGACTGTTCAGCGAGCACGACAAGCTCTCAAGCTCCTGCGCGTGGCCACCGAGGTTCTCCGCGGCCGACTCCGCACCAAGGACGAGCGGTATGCCTCATGGAGGTTCAACGACAAGGCCCGTGGCTGGGCGTCTGTCTGGGCATTGCACCTGAGCAAGCCTGTGGATAAAACCCGCATCTTGGTCGCCGGTTCCATACAGATGGCACCCCACCCCCGCAGGGGTCACTTTAAGAGCTTTACCTCTCGTAGAGAGGTACTTAATACAAAACGATCTGTGGATAAACGAGCCGCTTCGCGGCGCAAGGAGTCAAAGGGGGATGTCGAGAAGGCCGAAGTCGTCCGGAAAGGCTTGTTACTCGCATCCAAATGGCTCAGCAATCCACGAACTCCCGTTTGGGCGCGCCGGCACACCCCCCGAGGTTGGGCTCCCGCGCTGGCCGAACCAGCTGCACATGGTTGGACGGCCGCGGATCTCAACGACGCGATCGACGCCTGGAGCAAGGCCACGCGGATGGCACCGGCCCCGAAGCACCCCATCGCGTTCATCCGTTGGCTCATGAAGCAGCAGGACTTGGCCTTCGCACCACACGTTCTCGCTCAGATAGCCGCAGACCAGGAAAAAGCCGAGCGCGAACGACAGGCAGCAGCATTCGAGGCCGAACGCAACCGCTACGCATCGGCCGCATCCGAGGACTCCCCCGGCCGCCAAGCTGCCCGTTTCGTCGCCCGCCGAGCCGCCGACAGCGCCCGCATCCGGAAGACCCAGGCATCCGCGCGCGAGAATGAAACCTCGCCCGTGTGGATCACCCATCTCTCAGATCGGGGTAAGCGATGAACGGAAAACGCCCGTCCGCAAAGCCACCCGTCAAACGCCGGCCGCTCTCCCCCTGCCAGACCGTCCCCCAGATCCACGAACGGTTGCGCACCGGCGCAAAGACGATCGTCATCGACCACCGCAACGACGAACCCCTAGAACTCACCGACGCCGAGCTGCCCGACGGCATCACCATCCGCATCATCGGCGTCTCACGCGTCATCATCACCCGACTGGCACCCGAAACGAAGCGCAGCGCCCAAATCGTGGCCACCGACGCGGCACGATCCCAAATCTTCGGGCACACAACTCTCTTCGCCTACGGAAACGCCCATACCGACGCATTCGACACCACACGCGTCCGCGCAACCAACCGCGCCACAAGCAACCTCGTCGACGAGGGGGTCGGGGAGCAGATTCTCGAAATCCGGCGCTAAGGATTTACGGCAGATAGT
>NZ_JAMSKS010000029.1:0-7071 GCF_024436645.1 Rhodococcus sp. T9N
ACTATCTGCCGTAAATCCTTAGCGCCGGATTTCGAGAATCTGCTCCCCGACCCCCGTCTCTTGCCTACGACGCACCCGGTACGGTCAAATCCCGAATCGGTGTTCGCCAATACATGGCAAACTATATACTGAGTCGAAGCAAAAACCAAGCAAAAAGAGCACGAAGGTGAGTGATGGGAGGTGACCGTAGCGGTGCTGCCGTTTGAGCGCGAAACCCCAGCTAGTTCCCTGTCCCGTGATGTGTTCCTGGAACATGTCGCCGGTAAGGTGTTGACAATGAGTGAGCTTCGGCAGCGTTTTGCGCGCATAGTCTCGGAGCGTCGGGCTTGGCTCAACTTGACCTTGGATCAACTACAGGCCGCCGGCGGTCCGTCAGATGTGACAACGGGCAAAATTGAGCGAGCGCAGGTCGAACAACCGAGTGTCAATACGTTCAAGAAACTGGATGCAGGATTGCGGTGGACAGAAGGGTCCGCCGCACGAGCTTTCATCGGGGACAACCCAGTTCCACTAGAAGATGTCCCGGGATCAAGGCCGGTGGCACGCGTTGTCGACGCGAACGAAGACTCCGTGACGCTGCCTTTGAGCGTCGTCATCTCGATCTCCGAGATCGCCAAGCGCTACGAGAAGCTATACGAATCAACGACGGACGTAACGACAGCTGACAAACTGCGATCTATCAACAGTGAGTTGGATCTTGTCGTCGACCGGATACTGCGAGCTTGGCTCATTGCCCAGGTCGAGTCCAAGACAGCGCCGCCAGGGCCAATTCAGGTAGAGCCGATGGTCGAAATGCTAATTGGCGACTATCTCAACCGAGCGGCAGAGCCACCCACCGCACAAGATGCGCGAGAACTTCAGTACCTGCGATGGCTAACCGGACATGCCGGGGACATCGATGAAGCGACCGAGCAATCCTTTATCGCCCAGTGGCAATCACGTCAGGAGAAGACTCGATGAAGCACCTAGCACCGACAACAGCACAGAAGCTTGCTCGGCTCCTGGACTTCTATCACCACCGTGACGAGCCCGCCTTGACGTTGCAGGCGCTGGCAACAGTCGTCGGGCAGAAGGTCAAGGAGATCGTTCCCCTTGAGCTACTCGAAGGCGTTCAGAGTGGCGAAATCGAGAACCTGCCCGTACCCGTGGCAGACGCAATTTGCGACACGATCGGTGTCGACCGGGAATACCTGCGCTTGAGCGGCGACATCGACATCGACATCGACCAGCGCCTACGTCTTTGGATTCTCATCCGCGACCGCGGGCTGAATCACTTCGCTGCCCGCAGTGCTGACCTGACACGAGCAGACTTCGAAGAACTGATCGCGCAGGTCAGCACCATGACCGCCGCTCCGGCGACCGCAGTCAACGAGGCGTAAAACTCAACTTCAGGTTCTTCGGCCGAAGAGTCAAGGTTTCTTCGACTTCGAGCTCATAGCCCGGTTCCGCTGTTACAGAGAACTGGGTCAGAACAGTCGCGATCGCCAGCGCCATCTCGTGCAAAGCGAATTGGCGACCGATACATGATCGGATGCCAGTTCCGAACGGCTTGAAAAGTTCTGGCGCTCTGCCTCGGGCATTTTCGGGGCTGAACCGATCTGGATTGAACTGGTCAGCGTCTTCACCCCACGCCTTCTTATCCCGTTGAACGGCCAGGAGCAGGACAAATGCCCACTCACCTTCCGCGAAGGCATACTCCCCGACCGTGGTGTCCCGCTTCGCAGCGCGAAAGAATCCCGGTGCCGCTGGCCAGATCCTCATCGCTTCCGAGATGACTTGGCGTGTGTAGCGAAGCCGCGCAACATCCTCGTACTTCGGGACACTCTCACCGAATACCTGCGACGCTTCGGCGCGAACTTTCTCCGCGACATCAGGATGCTGGGCCAGGAAGTGAAATGCGAAGCTCAGCGAGTTCACCGAGGTCTCATGACCGGCGATCAGGAACGTCAACACCTGATTTCGGATGTTCTCCGGATCGAGCGTCACATCCCCCTCGGGATGCAACATCCGATCCAGCAGATCGTTGCGGCGCTCCCCCGTTCGCTGCCGCTCAGCAATCACTCCGTCCACAGTCTCGACGAGGAGCGCCCGATCAGCAGTGTTCTGCTTCTCCTCGGTGCGACGAAGCAACTTGCCGATGAATGGAATCGGTATCCCGCTCTTTTGGGCGTACGTGAGCGACCGCGTCAACGCTGCAACGAACGGATGGTCCGAGTGGTGGAACGAATCGAACGAGTAGCCGAAACCGCACCGTCCGATGACTTCCAGCGTCAGTCCTCCCATTGCGTCAACGACCGGAACCGGTGCCCCCTCCTGAGACGAGAGATGGGCACAGAGTTCGTCAGTGACAGCGACCATCGTGTCGTGGTAACTGACCATCGACTCCTTTGTGAAGGCCGGCATCAGAACGTCGTGGGCCTTCGACCAATTCGACTCCCAGCTGTAGGCCGTGAACAGGCCGTCACCGATCAGAGGGCGCAGTTGCTCAAGCGGCCGGCCGACGAACTTTTCCCACGTCGACTCGTCGAATATCTCAGCGGCGAGATCCGGCGAACCGACAAAGGTCAGGTCGGTACCGAGAATCGATCGCCGATAAATCGGTCCAAGCTCCTCGAACCGAACGAGCGTGGTCTGGTTGGGAGTCTCCGGATCGATTCCGAAAACATCCCCCAGAATTGGCACCCGACGAGGCGGGTGCGGGATCGTCGTCGTACTGGGCATACAGGTCCCCTCCAGTTGTCTTACATTCGAGCCCATGCATCCGCGATACGGAGCATTTCCTCTTCGTCGACCAGCCACTCCGGCGGAGCCACTGGCGCACGGTCACTATCACCGGCTTTGTACAGACGCATCGCGTCAGCTATGGCTTGAACCCGGTCCTCCGTCGCGGCGTCTCCAGATAGAGCCTCAGGGCTCATATACGGCAGGACGAGGAACAGAGCGTCCTCGCACTCGATCAACATCCGGTGCTCAAGTTCGATGCTGCTGTGGAACACTCCGACGCTCTCGACGGACACCTTGGGTTCCATGGTCACGAGGTCGTTCCACATGTCCTCCAGACGCCGGACTGCTCGTGACGAGGAATCCGAACGCAGGCGAACTTTGGCCTCTGCGATGGCAGGGATTGCCAGCACGATCGCCATCGATGTCGCAGCTGGCAAAAACAGGATGTCGTTGGACTGGGATCGCAGCTCAGTGAGCGCGTTGTGCCAGTTCAGTGACAGCATGATGCCATTCGCCATCCGTGAAAGGTGGTCGTAGAGCGAGACGGTGCAAGCAGCGATCACGATAACGAGCCAGCCGCGAAGGGAACGCGTGGACTCGGGACGGCGATAGAGCCGTACACACCATTTCACGACTGCGAACAACGCCAACGGCATCGGCGCCGAGTAGATGATCATGTAGACAGCGGTCCGCCAAGAGTGAAGCTCTTCGACTGCAATGCCTTGGGCGCGAGCTGGGGCACTGAGGAACCCCAGGACGACGGCCGCCACCAGACCGGCGCAATAGAGCCGGATGACAGTACGCGTCTGTACTGGTCGAAGGCTCCATGAACGTACGACGAGATACACCGCGACCGAAGAAGCGATCACCGATGCGTGGGTGACGAGCCGGATATCCGACAACGTCAGGTCACTGTGGGAAATGACCGCCTTCTGAAACCAAGACTCGCGCAGGACGGCCGCACAGAGCCACCAAATCAGAATTTGGGTCACGCTCCGGTCGAGTTGACGTTTCGACACCAGCAGTACCCGCGCGACGATGATTATCGCGAGGATCGTGATCATCGGAAGCGTCATCCAGTACGGCATTGACGCTGTGGCCTCGCGACTGAGCTGCGCGCTCACGCCTCAGGTCCGAAGGTGCCGGCGATGCGATGCAGCGCCCCGAGGCTGGAATCGTCGACCGGGCCTCTACTACGGATCGCCAACTGCGTTCCGACGACCTCGGCTTCTTTTTCCGTAGGCGTGTCGAAAGTGTCACGCCGCATCATCCACTCAATGGATCTGACATCGATCCCCTGGGTCAGGACGCTTTCGGTCGGGCAGAACGGCTCACCCTCGTGCTGGCAGAGAATGTGCGCACATTCGTGGAATATCTGCTGCCGCTGATGCCGTACGGAGTGGTCCAGGTCGTATTTGATGATGAGTCGCTCAGGTGAGCCCAGCAGTAGTCCACATCGGCCCCCGGACTCCGTACGTGGGCCACTCCACGGCGAGAGCACGACTTCACTCTGGGCGTGCTCGGACATCCAGTCCAGAAACTCGCCCACTGTCCACGGCGCGCTGAGAGGGATTTGCGACAACACGTCCTGGACGCGCCCCCTGCGCGTGAATTGTGAAAACACATCCACCACCTCCAATAGCTGGCCCTTTCCCGCTGCCAAGCCAAGACCACAGCTTAAACCCGGACAAAATGAACCGGTCACCCAAAGCCGTGAAGCAAAGACACAGACAAACTAAAGCCAAATCCTGTGCAAGAATGGCGATAGCTGGTTCCGCTCGCTACTCCCGATCCGGACCCGGTCGCAAACTTGAGGCCAAAGGGCCGTAAGCAGGCTGCCCACACTCTCATGCTTCGAGCAGGGTGAGTAGTCCCTAACGTCCCGAACTACCCCAGGTGAGCTACGGAATATTGGACAGCTTTGGCGTGTCGCAACCACTCCGGAACCTGAACCTGGTCCAGGATGAGGGGGCGTCCACCAACGAAGAGACAGGAGACTGCGATGGCAAATCCAAGCAAAGGGCCCCGTGGCCGGCTCGGTCGTGTCCCCGCTGTGGTTTACAGAGACCTGGAGCAGCGTGCATTAGACGCTGGCGCAAGCTCTGTCAGCCAGTACGTCTCCGACCTGCTGTGCCTGCACACCGGCCATAAGGAACTCGTTCGTGAACTAGATCAGGGGGTGTTGCCACTCTCCGCATAAAGCGACCGTGAGCGGACCTGACCAAAGTCTGACTCACCGACCGCCACATCCCCTGTGGTGCCGCTAATCAGCTGAGAATTGAAAAACCCCCGGCGGGTAGGCCGAGGGTTCATCGAAGTTGGTGAGATTCGAGTTACCAGCTCGTTTCTCAGCGGTACTGCTATTCCCCGAAGGGACTTGTCTTGCCAGACATGTCTCAGGGTAGCTCATGCCCTGATGAAATTTCTACGATCAATCTGCGTGTCGTCGATCATGAGGATCCACTCCTCACAGACCTGTATGCGACTGCAATGTGGATGTCGCCGCGGACCCGCATCCGGGTCGACCCGACCAGCACCCACGACTACAGCGCAACAGTGCTCGCCCCGACGGCTCCGCCGAATGTTCCATGGGCGCTTCACCTGACCGATTCGGACCATCAATACAAACTGCTGGCATTCGATTTCGATACCGGAGCGCACGGTCCGGAGGTGGCACTAGCAGACGCAGACCGTCTCGCACACGAGCTGACCGAACTCGGAGTACGACACCTTCGCGTCGCGTCAGGACCGACTGGCGGACAGCATCTCTGGGTCGCTCTCAGTGACGCGGCTGAACCCGCTGCCGTTAAAGGGCTCGCTCATGCGCTGGCTCCTTACTACCCCAGTCTCGACGTCAGCCCGCTGTGTAACCCCACTACAGGTGCAGTACGAGGACCAGGTGCTCCACACCGAGCTGGAGGGCACGCACTCCCGAGTCTGCGCGGCCGCCCGCTCACGTCGTCGCTCGCCGCCCTGCGTAAGGGGACGTCCTCTGAGGTGGTGGGGTGGCTTCTGGCACGTCACCCGTACACCACTCCCCTATCTGAAGCGGGCACTCGGTCGACGCCGGTTCGGGTGATCCAGACCGTGGATGGTCCTCGTCTGGATCGTCCGAAACGTCCGCTGTCAGCGCGGACGAAGCTCCTCATGGCGACCCCACTCAGCGAGGGGTGTGACCGTAGTGCGGTCGCGTTCAGCATCCTTCTCGGGATGGCAGGTGCCGGGCGCTCCCTCAGAGACGTTGAGTCTGCACTGACTGCACCAGGGCTGATTCGCCTCCACGAAGACAAAACCACCGGTCATGCCTTCACCCTCGCCAAGCAGTGGGAACGCGCAATCTCCGCAGCTGCGGTCTTCGCTCCTGCAGTAGATGAAAACGTGAGAAGACCGGACGAGCTTGACGCTGAGTTGGACACGATCACTGAGTGCTTGTGCAAAGCGTCCGCGAAGTTTGCACGGCCAGGTGGCCCGAGCGACGAACGGATACTCCATGCGCTAGTTCAGCTCGCTCGCACTGCTCGGACCACCACCCTGGACATCGACTGCCGGCGACTAGCGCGGGCCACTGGTCTGGACGCTTCGACCGTCTCCAGAAGGTTAAGGGCGCTTGAGGCGTCCGCGTGGATCAGTCAGGTCCAGGCGGGGTCGGGAACCGCCGGTGCAACATGGAAACTGAATCAACCGCCCACTGAGTACTGCACAGGTGCAACACAAGTGATTCACGCCCCGGCTCCCGCACTGTCCGAAGCTCTCCTGACCCACCACGCTCACGACCTCTGGACCCCCGCACCCGGACTAGGGCCGGCCTATGCCCGGATTCACCTGCACCTGATTTCCGGGATTCAAGATGACAGCGAGCTTGCGGCGACAACCGGCTACTCGCTCAGGACGGTGGCGTCGGCGAAACGTGTGTTCCAGCGTTTGCGCCTTCTCCCGACAACACGATCCACAGACCAGACCCGTCGACTCCAACTTCACACGGCAGCGCAGCAAATCGGCGTTTCGGGGGTCCTAGCCGCCAGGGCTTTACGTCATGTGACGGAGCGTGAGCTGTTCGCCTGGTGGACAGCCGAGCTGGAGTGGCGTCGTCGACCAGGTAAGAAACGTAGCGGCCCCCGAAGGCACGCCTTCGATGCGATTGCCCTGCCGATTGAAGCATCACCGCGAGCGAGGTACGGCCGCTTCCCCACCATTGGCGGCCGCGCCGACTACGCGACCGCACGGCGGATCGTGACCAACTACAGGTCTCCGCGAATCCTTGCAGCCTGACGGCTTCGGACCGACGCGATTGCTGGCACTGTGTCTGCACACACAAAACATCAAATGAGTGTTTGCGTGTTTGAGTGT
>NZ_JAMSKS010000029.1:7171-67434 GCF_024436645.1 Rhodococcus sp. T9N
GATTGAAGCATCACCGCGAGCGAGGTACGGCCGCTTCCCCACCATTGGCGGCCGCGCCGACTACGCGACCGCACGGCGGATCGTGACCAACTACAGGTCTCCGCGAATCCTTGCAGCCTGACGGCTTCGGACCGACGCGATTGCTGGCACTGTGTCTGCACACACAAAACATCAAATGAGTGTTTGCGTGTTTGAGTGTTTGGGCTTTGCGGTCGTTGCATGCATCCGGCGTAGTTGCGGGGAATGCGCAAAAATCATTGCGGGGAAATCAATTGGCAACTGAAACCGCTCCTTGATGGGCAAAATCCGCAATCGAGACTTGCACCATGACTCTCCGGCTCCCCCGTAATTGGTGACTTATATTCAGGCGCTCGATCGGCTCCCCTCCTGTCCGTGATCGATGTGACGAGGTTCTGGCGGCCGTCGCGCCACGTGCGCGGTTTGTGGCAAGTCCGGTCGGAGGGACTTTGCGGATCGACCAGCGATTTTGCGGACTTTGTTTTGCTCATTTACTCAAACACTCGAACACTCATACCCTCATACCCTCATAGACTGCTTTGCTCCGAGCCTGCAAGGAGCGTGCTCGCAAATGGGTGTCTGACCCGGTAACGCAGTGTCGAGTGCGACCCAAAGACACAAACACTCATACGAGTGTTTGTGTCTTTGGGTGATAGCGCATAAGATGTTATGAGTACGTCCGCAACGAATGCGGGCGCTGGTGAGTATCTACTCGGAGGTGGCATAGATGACGGTCATTGCAGTGCTGAACCAAAAGGGTGGTGCAGGAAAGACGACGATCGCCACTCACTTGGCGCGCGCATCCCAGCTTGCCGGGTACGAAACATTGCTCGTGGACTCCGATCCGCAGGGGAGTGCGCGAGATTGGGCGGCGGCCTGCGAGGAACAGCCTGTTCCGGTAGTCGGGATCGACCGACCAACGATCGAACGTGACCTCAAGAGGGTCACTACGCATCCAGTCATCATTATCGACGGAGCCCCTCAGGCGGCTGATCTGGCGGTATCGGCGATAAAGGCCGCTGATGTAGTACTCATTCCCGTACAGCCATCGCCGTACGACATTTGGGCGGCAGAGGATCTGGTCAAACTCGTGCTTCAGCGGATCGAGATCACCGACGGCAAACTCAAGGCTGCGTTTGTTATCAGTAGGGCGATCACCGGCACCCGTATCGGTCGTGAGGTGACAGGTGCGCTCCGCGACTACGGACTGCCCGTGCTTGACGCGCGGATCACTCAACGCATCAGCTACCCCAATACTGCAGCCACAGGTACGACGGTATTGGACGCAGAACCGGATTCGGTGGCGTCCGACGAGGTCAAGTCGCTCTTTCGTGAACTTGCGGCCTTTGCAGGGCTGACGGACGAGACAAAGGCGAAGCTCGTCGTATGACCGAGCAATGACGTCGAGGGGCGTAGATCCCCGGTTCATGCGAACTCAACTGGCAAACCACTTTCACTCATTAACTCAAAACTGGCTATGAGCGTATGAGTGTTTGACGAAATGAAAGGCCACGTCATGGCGACAGGCAACCTCCGAGCTGGCCGACCATCCGCCACTCGCGCTCCACAATCCATCGAAGACATGATGAGCGATTCCAGTGGACGGACGAAAAGGATCCAGGTGAACGTCGACGCAGACCTTCACCGACGTTTCAAGGAGTACGCGGTCCGCAACGAGACCGCTATGCAGGACCTGCTCATCAAGCACATTCATCAACTGCTCGAGGACGAACAGAAGTAGCGCTTGCAAGTAAAGGGAGCCCCGCCGGATGCACCCGACGAGGCTCCAGACCGGGAACCCCGCTGAAAGACATCTCACGGGGTGTAGGAGTCAAGCCGCGATCGGGAGGGGAGGTGGAAATGCGTGCAGTTCGTCGAAGAATTCGCGGGTGGTAAGGCAGTGGTGGAGTTGGCCGAGGAATCGGTTGAACAGGTGTCGTTGGGCTTGGTGGTTCCAGTCTCCGCCGGCGCGGCGAGCGTCGAAATGTCGTCGGGCGCCGGGGGACGCTTGCAGGGCGCTGAACGCCCAGATCGTTCCCGCTGCTGCCAGTCGCCGGTTCTTGACGTGCCGGTGCAGGACGAAGGTTTTCTTCCCGCTGGCACGGGTGATCGGGGCAGCACCGGCGTAGGCCTTGAGGCCGCGCGCGGTCGCGAACCTGTTTCGGTCGTCACCGATCTCGGCGAGCACGCGAGCACCTGCGAGCGGCCCCAGACCGGGAAAGCTGGTGATGATCTTCGCATCCGGGTGCTCGGAGAAGAGCACGCTCACGTGCGCGGCGAGGGTCTCGGCGGCTGTGCAGGCGGCGTCGAACTGCCGCAACAGGGTCATCAGGCTGATTCCCATCGCTGCTTCGATCTGCGGTGGCTGGCGAAGCGCCGGGGCGCGCATGATGGCCCGCAGTCGTTCGACGTCTCGGTCGAGGAATCGGGAACGTCCGGCTCTTTTGAGTGCTGCTTTGAGTTGGGGCCGGG
The DNA here is from genome assembly GCF_024436645.1 of Rhodococcus sp. T9N. NCBI lineage: Bacteria > Bacillati > Actinomycetota > Actinomycetes > Mycobacteriales > Nocardiaceae > Rhodococcus > Rhodococcus sp. T9N. Next base: position 9,662 of record NZ_JAMSKS010000029.1, read on the forward strand.
TCAGGGCGGCAGCTGCGGTCGGAGTCGGAGCTGCAGCGAGCACGCTTCGGGCATCAGGGCGGGTCAGCCCGTCTTCGAGCGACTGAAACGCGGTCAACGCTGCCGGGAAATATTCCTTGAGCAGCGAGCGGATCTCGTTGCCGAAGCGTTGCCGAGACCAGACGGCGTCCTGCTGGGCGCGGGCGAGAACCCGAATGGCCAGAGCGCTGTCGGTATCCGCCGGCAGTGGGCGGTGCGCGACGGCGTCGGTGCGCACGATATTCGCCAGCATGACCGCGTCGGCGGAATCGGATTTCGATCCGGAGACCGAATGCCGGGACCGGTACCGGGAGGCCGCGAGCGGATTGATCGGGTAGATCACCCGGCCACTCGCGCGCAGTCCGGCAACCCACAGGCCGTGATCGGTTTCGATCCCGACTGGGATCGGATCTTCGGCGGTGTCGCCGGCTTCGGCGAATGCCTCGAGCAACCGGGCGAACCCGGCAGCGTCGTTGTCGACTCGTCCCCGGCTCACGACTTCGCCCAGGTCGTTGAGGATCGCGAAGTCGTGATGGTTTTCGGCCCAATCGATTCCGCAGTACAGTCCCACCGCGCCTCCCAATGTCGATGTGCAGGTTGCGAACCCGTGTGGTGCACGCGGCGACCTAATTGCAGGACTCGACGGTCCGTCATCTCACCAGCCGTTCGTGACACCAGCGCACCGCAGGGCGCTCGATCTGCCGAAGAGCTCACGGCTCGGGAACACAGAAGAAGAGATCATCCCTGCGGCGGGCTCGTACCACGACATTTCACCACGCCGAATGGTGCACTGCCCGGCGCTGCCTCTCTTCCAGAAGGCGTCGCATGCGCCGGGAAAACCCTGGAGTCCGCCTGGCAGTGCACCCGCAGAAACAGCAGACCAGCGTGAGCGTTGTTGCCCGTCGGTCCGTGCTTCTACACACCAATTAGGAAAGAACCCAGTCATGACCGACTTTAGCCTCCGGGCAGCTCGTATTCAGCTAGGCGCATTGCTCGCCGCACTCGCACTCGCGATTGTCATTGCACTCGGTATCACCACCGGCGCATTCGTACTTTCCTTCGCCGTGCAACGAGACCTCGCCAGGCAAGCTCTGATCCCAGAACACCTGACCTGGATTTTCCCTGCGATCGTCGACAGCGCAATCCTCGGCGCCACCATCGCCATCGTCATCATCAGCAAGCTCAACATGAACAAGCGCGACCGAGGCTTCTACATCGCACTCGCCGTCAGCGTCGTCGTGATCAGCATCCTCGGAAACGCGTACCACGCCTATCACGCAGCAATTGCCGCACGGGAGTTCATCGGTGGTGGGGGAGACCTCGGGTTCATCCCACTCGCACCGGCCATTGCAGCGGCCATAGCAATCATTCCGCCGGCCCTGGTCTTGGCATTCACGCACGGAATCACGATCCTGGTGAAGGCAGTTGGAATGGCCTACGCCGCTTACCGCTCGATCGTTGAAAACGCCACCGACAGTGACAGTGCAAAGAGCGTTGCGCCTGATCTGACTGCCGACTGGGGGTCGATCCGAAACCCTCGCCTCCGCGACCGGGCAGCCCGAAATATTGCGGAACAACTGGAAGCGAAACGCAACGAAGACGTCGCAACGGAGGATGTGCAGGCCGACCAGCACGACGTCATTGCGGACTTTGCGGAGCCGTTTTTCGTCGACGAAATGACGGATGAGGGCCTCGACGCCATTGATGCCCAAGACACCGTTACGGCATTCGGTCGCGGCCGAGATACCGAAGAAACGCAGACCGGCACGGATACCGGCATAGACGACCTCATGGCTTTCATCGCCGGGTCTGATCTTGCGGCGAACGTGAAGGACACAGCAGTCCGCAAGCTCACGAACCCGAACCTCACGTGGGAGATGATCGCTCAGGAGTCGAAGCCGCCTGTCGCAATATCGACTGCATGGCGCCGGTACGAGAAGTTCGATACCGCAGCCCGCGAAGCAGGATTCACAAGCCCGCCACTGCCCGACCTCCGGTCCGCCGAGAACATCGCCGACCGCGAGCTCACCACCGTCTGAACAAATCCCACCAATAAAGGTGGCCCCGACAGTGCGCTAACACCGTCAGGGCCGATGACCACAGAATGGACCTGTGACCAATGAACGATCATAACGACCTCGCAGAAAGCGTCGACCACGGAAAGACCGGCCGACCGCCTATGCAGCCACGAGCGAAAATAACCCGAGAAGCGATCCTCGAGGTTTCCGCCACCCTGTTCAGCCGAACCGGGTACGCGGGCACCAGCATCAACGACATCCTGGCGATCTCCGAGACCACCAAAGGTGCGATGTACTTCCACTTCTCGAAAAAGGAATCCATCGCGAGCGAGATGCTCCGCCGCTGGTCCGACGCAGTCTCCGAGACAGTCGGGAAAGCCGCCGCAACCGGACAACCCGCCGACCGGCAAATACTGATGATCTACCGCGAACTCGCCCGCCGCGCCCAAAACGAGGCGATCGTCCGCGCCGGACTCATCCTGAGCCTCGATCAGTCGCTCAGCGAGGCCCACGCCACCTACGAAGCGTGGACCGAAGCCCTCACGCCGATCGTCGTCGACGCGATCCGCTGCGGCGCTCTCGACTGCGCGGAAAGCATGTCCAGGCTCGCGGACACTCTCTGCGCCGGATTCGTCGGCGCTGTACAGGTTGCCGCTAGCCTCGACGAGAATCACTCCATCACCAAACGGGTCGACGATCTGCTGCTGATGTGGCGCGGAACCGATCCGGCCTCCGCCCGCATGGTCGAAGGAGCATCCCTGTGAACAGCCCCAACGAACCGGCACACACCTCGGAAAGCCCGGAAAGCACTGCCACCACGAGAATCCGTCCTCGGATCGGCCGCGCTCCCGGCAGTAAGAACTCGGCGCCCCAGGCCCGCGCAGTGCGAACACGAGAAGCGATCATCGCCGTTGCGGCACGGCATTTCGACACCGATGGCTACGGCCAGACCAGCATGAACACCATCACCCACACTGGAAAATTCGCCAGAGGCGCAATGTACTACCACTTCCCATCGAAGGAAGCGATCGCGCAACAGCTCATCTCGGACTGGAACCTGGCGGTCGACGAATCCATCAACGACGCAGCGGTAGATGCCGCCGTAGGGACCGGATCCGATCGGTTGACTGCGATCTTCTCTTCCCTTGCCCTCAAGATCGCTGACGACACCAACCTGCGCGCTGGGATGAAGCTGACCCTCGAACCCAGCATCGACAACGGTGCAGCTTTCGCACGCTGGGTCGATGCCGTCAGTGGCATCGTCGAAACGGCGATCAGCGCCGGTGAGTACGCGGACGGCCCGATCGCGCACCGGCTCGCATGGAACCTGTGCTCGGGCACTGTGGGAGCGGTCCAGGCCGCAGCCACCCTGCGGGAGGACGTCGACGTGGCCACGCGGGTCCAGGACGTCGTCAGCGCCCATCTGCGGTCCATAGGAACCACGTAGGACTCCACCTCTACCTGTCGCAATCGTGGCAGGTAGGGGGTGGTGCAAGGGCAACGATGACAGGGAAACGAATGTGGACGCTACCGGCGAGTAGGCATCTCGGTCCGCGATCCCCGACGCGGAGACCCGCCAAACGGGCCTACGGGTCGGTTACGGGCATGATGGGACCTTGTAGTGGTGCTCACCGCCCGCGGATCTGCTCGGGGCCGGCACTGAATCTGCTCGGTGTCGGTGAGTGCCGTGCGGGGGGAACTCGTGGGGATCTCTGCTGTGGCGTCCAGCAAGAACAACAACGATCAGTTCGACCTTTTCGACATGGAGGAACACAATGAGCGGACAGATATTCGCCGAGGTCAGTCGAGTGTGGACGGACTTGATCGGTCTTCCGGAGTCGATGACGGAGTCGGAGAAGCAGGAGTTCCTGCAGGAGCGGACCGCGGAAATATCGGCGCAGATCGAACTGTCGATGGGGACGGCGCAGGGACCGTTGGTGGCGAGCTTCAAGAGCGAGCACGGCCGGGAGCCGGACTTTCCGACGAAGCTGGCATTGATCGAAACGGCCCGAGCGCAGATCACCGCCCAGGTTCTACAAGAGATGCTCTACGAGCAGATCCCGGAAGCTCTGGATCCGTTCCCGGAGGAGGCGGACAGCGGGAACGTACCCGAGAAGTCGGCCGAGCAGAATCGCAACGATCCGCAGCGGTGGCGCAAGGCACTGGTTCGGAGCGAACCGCCGAAGGAGATCGAGGAACTGACCGATCAACTGTTCCCGACCCGTTCGACGCTCTACCGGGTGATGGCGGCCTATTTGATGCAGACACTCTCGGAGGATGGGCAGCCGATTCCGACGAGCAGCAGCGACCCGCTACTTCCGTCGTTCATCAGCCAGCTCGAAGCGGCAATGGTCGAGGACGGCCAGCCGCTCGACGGCCCCGGCGCACTCGTCGAGCGGAAGTAGAGCAGAGCCAGCTCGGGCTCTTCGACGAGGCCGGCGCCAGTCCTGTCGATCCCGCAGCCGTCGATCCTGGGGGCACACCGCTGCCTCTGACGGCCGCAGAAGCTCAACCCCTACAGAGTGTCGCCGAGGTGGAGCTTTTGGCGGAGACGGTATTTGAGACCACTGCCGTCGAGGTCTCGGAAGCGTTAGGTTCCGCGGAAGCGGGGGAGGAGACGCAACCGGGAACGGCCGCGCGAATCCTTCCCGAACCGGTTGATTTCGCCCCCGGGGTCGAGGTTCTGCCGCCGTCCGGAGAGAAGGCGCGGGCACGGGCGAACATCGCCGCTATCGAAATGCTCGGTGTCCTCGACTCCGAACAGCGCTACGCCACCGCAGAAGAGCAGCAGATCATCGCTCAGTGGTCGGGGTGGGGAGCTGTCCCCAACATCTTCGACACCTCGAAATCGGAATGGGCGCAAGACCGCTCACGCCTGGAATCGTTGTTGACCAGTCAGCAGTGGAATCAAGCTCGCTTCACCACCGTCAACGCCCACTACACCGATCCGGCCATCGTCTCGGTGATGTGGGATGCACTCGAGCGCGCTGGTTTCAGCGGTGGACGGGTACTCGAACCGGGTTGCGGTGCAGGCACGTTCATCGGGCACGCGCCGGAATCCGCGACGATGGTCGGTGTCGAACTCGACTCGACGACGGCCCGGATCGCGGCGGCGCTCTATCCGTCCGCGCAGATCCGCAACGAAGGTTTCCAACACACCCGCGTACCCGAGGACAGCTTCACCGCGACCGTGGGCAACGTCCCGTTCGGTGCGCTGCGCCTGCACGACCCCGCACACAACAAGAGCAACCTCTCGATCCACAACCACTTCATCAACAAGTCCCTCGCCCTCACCGCGCCCGGAGGGTACGTCGCGGTGATCTCGTCGGCATTTACCGCCGACGCCGCAGATCCGCGTGCGCGCAAGGAAATGGCCGAGCGGGCCGACCTGATCGGTGCAGTGCGTCTGCCGACCGGTGCATTCGCCCGAGTGGCCGGCACCGAGGTCGTCACCGACGTGCTGGTCTTCCGTGTTCGTGAAGAGGACCGCGAACGCTCGGAAGCGACAGCACAGTTCGTCGCCACCGGTGAGACGGGAGTCCGCGACGACGACGGCCGCTACCTGGATCGGTCCGTCAACGGATACTTCGCCGCCAATCCGCACAACGTTCTCGGTGAGATGGTCATCGGGTCCGGGATGTACAGCAACGAAACCCTCAAGGTGAACGGCCCGGTCGGTGCGCCCATGGTCGAAGCTCTCTCGCAGCGACTGACCGCGATTGTCGACCGCGCCCGCGCCGAGGATCTGGCGTTGACCGCCACGATCGAGTCCACGGCCGTCGCCGGGGTGAACGCCTTCGATCAGGGGCTGATCAACGGCGCCGAGCGCACTGGCGACGACATCGCCGTCGACACTCTGCGCTGGAACGAAGAAGAACAGCAGATCCAGGTCTACGGCCGCGGCGGATGGGAACAGGCCACCGTGCGAGGGGCCAAGAAGCACGACGAATGGCGCCAGCTCCTGCAGATGCGTGACGTCGCGGTCACCCTGGTGCGCTCTCAGCTCGAAGAGCGACCACGCAGCGAAAGGATCGCCCTTCGCGGCGAATTGAACTCCCGCTACGACGAGTACCTGGGCCGATACGGATTCATCAACCGGTTCGAGTGGAAGATCCCCGCCGACCTCACCGACGCCCAGCACGACCGCAAACTCGAAAAGAGCATCGAGCGGTGGAGGGCGAAGGAAGGCAACGAAGACGGACCGTGGCAGGGCGAGATCCCCGACGCCGTCTACGAACGCCTCAACGACGAAGCGTGGGAAGACAACCGCCGGCCGTGGAAGAAGCAGACCCACCTCGAAGGCATCCTCCGCAACGACCCGACCATCCACGTCGTGTTCGCCATGGAGAATTTCGACGACGAAACGATGCGCGGCAGCAAGGCCGCGATCTTCGCCACCGACGTGGTCTCTGCACGTGCCGAACGCCGCGAGGCCGAAACCATCGACGATGCACTCGCGATCAGTCTCGACGAGACTCGCAGCATTGATGTCGATCGCATCAGTGAACTGCTCAGCGTCCCGCGCCCTGACGTCGAGGAACAACTGGTCGGGCGAGCATTCCGCTCACTGCACGATCCGAACACCTGGATCCCCGCGACGTCGTACCTGTCGGGGAACGTCCGCACGAAACTCGCGGACGCCAACGCAGCGGCGGAACAAGATCCCCGGTACCGGCCCAATGTTCAAGCCCTCAACGAGATTCAGCCGCCGCGCAAGAACGACATCGACATCAAACTCGGTGCCCCGTGGGTCGATCCCGCCGACTACGCCCAGTTCATCCGGGAAACCTTCGAGGTTCCCGAGGGCACCACGATCAAGGTCGAACGCTTCGACGCCCAGTGGTCGATCCACGTTGCGGGTTATCGCGGCGACAAGGGCATGGCCGAGAAGTGGGGCGTCGTACCGAAGACGTGGACCGGGCAGGCCGGCGGCTTCAACTTCGAGGACGAGACCGCCGACCGATTGGGCATCAAGTACTCCGGATGCGCCCGCGGGGACTACGACCACATCACGTTGCTGACGTCGCTGTGCAACATGGAACCGATCCGCATCAACAAGTCCAAGGAATACGCCGAAGCAGCAGGTGGGGACTTGCTGCACGACAAGGCAACTCGCGCCGCGCAGAACAAGGCCCGCCGGATACAGCAGGAGTTCCGCACGTGGGCACTCGACGCCGATCCGGATCGCCGCGAACGGCTCCTCGACACCTACAACGAACTGTTCAACTCGACAGTCGCACCGCAGTGGGACGGCAGCTACCAGACCTTTCCCGGCCTCGGCGACAAGTATGCGCCCTACGAGTACCAGCGCAACGCCGTCGCCCGAATCGTCGGTGAGCCGTCCGTACTGCTCGATCACGTCGTCGGTGCCGGCAAGTCCGGAACCATGTTCATGGGCGCCATGGAACTCAAACGGCTCGGACTCGTCCGCCAGCCGTGGATCGTGGTTCCGAACCACATCGTCGAACAGATCGCCATCGAGGCATCGCACTGGTACCCCGGCGCCCGCATCCTCTCCGGATCCGCCGCAACCGATCTCGAATCCCGCAGGCGGTTGGTCGCGCAGTCGGCCACCGAGGACTGGGACATGGTCATCGTGCCGCAGTCCGCGTTCAAGCTGATCGGCGTCTCGAATCAGACCAAAGCCGATTTCATCCGCGACGAACTCGACAAGCTTTACGAGCACCGCACCACGATGGAGACCCGCGAGTCGGTCAAGAAACTCGAAATCGCGATCGCCAACGCCGAGGAACGACTCAACGACACCCTCGATCAAACCGGAAAAGACGCTGGTCTGAGCTTCGAGGAGAGCGGCGGCGACTACCTGTTCATCGACGAAGCGCACATGTACAAGAACCTGCGCCGTCAATCGAACGTCGACGAGCTGGCCTGCGCCAAGGGCGCCGATCAGGCCATGGACCTGTCGATGAAGCTGCACTACCTGCGAGGTGTGCGCCGCGCCGAAGCCACCTCTGCCGGTATCCCCGAGGACAACTACGTCGAACGAGTCGCGACCTTCGCCACCGGCACACCGGTGGCGAACAGTCTCGGTGAGCTGTGGGTGATGACGAACTACCTGCGCCCGGATCTGCTCGAGGCTGCCGGTGTTGCCGCGCTCGACTCGTGGGGCGCGACATTCACCGACACAGTCGAGAGCGTCGAACTGAACTCGAGTGGCAGCAAACTCGTTCCCAAGACCAGGGTCGGAGAATTCACCAACGTCGGTGACCTTGTCGCCATGACCAGTGTGTTCACCGACGTCGTCATGCGCGATCAAGTGCCGGTGACTCTTCCGGTCCTCGACGACGGGCAGCGCACCGTCATCTCCTTCGAGCCCAGCCAGGAAGTGCGGGACTTCATCAGCGACCTCGGTCACCGCGCCAGCGCCGCCGACCGCCGACGCCCCGACATCGACAACTCGCTCAAGATCGCGAGCGACGGCCGCAACGTCACCCTCGACCCGAGGACCGCGCACCTGGACGCACCCGAGACAGGCGGTCGAGCTCGTATCCTCGCAGATCAGATCCTCGAGGTCCGCGAAGACACCAAGGACAACGTCTACCTCGACAATCTAGGAAACGAGTCCCCCCTACGAGGAGGGCTCCAGATCGTTTTCTGCGACCGATCGACCCCGAAAGCCAAAAGTCGAGCGTGGAACATCTACACCGGAGTCAAGGACGAACTCGTCGCCGCCGGCATGGACCCCGAATCCATCCGGTTCATCCACGACTACGCGAAAGCATCGGAAAAGGCGAAGCTCTACGCGGACTGCCGAAACGGTCGCGTCGCCGTTGTCTTCGGCTCCACCGAAAAGATGGGAACCGGCGCCAACATCCAGCCACGCGCCGTCGCCCTGCACCACATCGACGTACCCTGGCGACCCGCTGACCTCGAACAACGAGAAGGCCGCATCATCCGGCAGGGCAACCAGAACAAGCGCGTCCAAATCTTCGCGTACGTCGCCGAACGCACCTTCGACACCTTCATGTGGCAGACCGTGCAACGCAAAGCGCACTTCATCGAGCAACTCAAACGTGCAGACCGATCCGTGCGCCGAGTCGAGGACCTGGGAGGGGACGACCTCGCCAAGAACGCAGCAGCGATCAAAGCGATCGCCACCGGAGATCCCCGCTACATGCGCCAAGTCGAACTCGACGGCGCCGTCGCCGACCTACAGGCCGACGCCGACGCGCACTTCGCCGCAGCTCGAAGCCGTGAACGCGAACTCGGAGCCCTCACCACCGCCATACCCGGACACCAGCAGGCAATCGCGGCACTGACCGCGGCCGTACCCGCAGTCGAAACGCACCTCGCGGCCGAAGGATTCTCGATGACCATCGCCGGCCAAACCTTCACCAAACGCACCGAAGCGTCGAAAGCGCTGGTCCATCACCTACGAGAGACCTACGGTCACCTCAAAGGGGCAGGACTCGACAAGGTCGTCACCGTCGCAACCAAGGGCGGCCTCGACATCGAGGTCCGCCGATCCATGGCCGATGCCGCGCTCTACGTCGGCGCGAAAGGACTGCCCCTCTCGACGAGAGTCATTCCCCAAGAAGACATGTACGTCAGCGTACGAGCGAACACCACCATGACCGAAGAAGAACGCGAAGGAGCATTCGGTCACCTCGCGAGCGGCATCATGAGCCGCATCGAACGCATGGTCGCCGAAGTGCCCGACAAACTCGACTCCCGCACCTGGCAACTCGACACCGCCACCGCCCGACTCGAAGAATTGCAGAAGCAGTCCAGCGAGGACTTCCCGCGAAGCGCGGAACTCAAGTCGATGTACGCCGAACTCTACGACCTCCAACGCCAGCTCCGAGAGGAAGAAAACAGCCCCGAAGCGATCGCCCGCCGAGCAGAACTGCAAGAGCGTCTCGAATACAAAGGGCGAGAACCCGGCTGGTCGCTCATGCTCAACGCGACACCGGCACTCGTCGAACAACTCGAATGCGTCGACGCCGACGAGGTCCGAGCGATCATGGCCCGCCGGGAAGCCGAAGCAGCCATGGAACGCAGCCGACTGGCAGCAATGGCCGAATCTGCAACCGTCTCCGACGCTTCGACGGAACAAGAACCGGCACCTGTTGCGGCAGAGCAGGAAACACCAGAACCCGGCAACGCCGACCTAGCTATCGCGGAGGCAGCCGAGTCGTCTCCGGAACCGGATTCACCGTCAAACGAGGCTCCTCCCACGGTGATCGACCTCGCGCACCCGACATCAATACGGGACATGCTCAACCGGCGCCGAGCATCACCCGACCGGCCCAATCCCGCCCGTCCGTCGACCGATCCATCTGTCGAACGTGACCATGGCCAAGAGCTGTAAACGCCATGCACAGGAATGCGCGAAGTGGTTGAGCGGTACGAAAAATGTTGAAATACAATCAATTTGAATTATTCGGCACTGAAATGGAGAAACAATGGCAAAGACCCGCGTATACCTGAACGGACCGATCCCAGGTCTCGAGAGGCACTTCACCGGGGAGGATCTCGCGGCGCTGACCCTCCTTGTCGCGGACCTGCGCAAGGGGCGTGCTGCCACCGATAAAGCTGCGTCAACGGCCGAGGGTTACATGGAAGTCGTAACGCAGGCTGCCGTGATCCTGACGGAGTCCACCGAGTATTCGTACATCGATGTCAACGTCAGTCCCGACTTCGTCACGGCAAACCCGGAGCCGGGATGGAACCGCGTACTTCGCGAGGAAGCAACCGACAATCCCATCCACAATGTGGTGTTAGAACTCAAGCTTGCCAGCGAATTCTTCGGTATCTCCGAGCTTGACCTCAAAACGATCGACGTGAAGGACTACCTCACTGGAACCGATGTTCGTGAGTTCTTCCTCCCGGACCGGGCAGTGGCCGCTCTCGAATTGATTCAGGCCTGACGGAGCACAGCAATTGAGAGACCCCCTCAGCCTCGGCCGATCAAGGGAAAGATCATGATCGGAAAGACCATGGTCAACTCTGCGATCGCGCGAGTTCATCGCCAGTAGCGCCGCAAGCACGGGCGATCACAGTAGCCAACCTGCACTGACGACGGACGGCGTTCCGTTCGTCGTCAGTGAGCCTGCTCTCGCCGGCAACCCGATCCTGCTCGCACGCGTCCCGAAGATTTGAGAGTGCTTGGTCCTTTGTCAGGTCGAGTACCGCCGGCGGGAGTTCGATCCCGTGCTCACCGTCGTAGATCAAGCACCACTCGTACACCTCGTCCAATCGTTTCTGCGACCCCCACCCGTTGCTTACCACCAGGTCAGCGGACTCCCCATCAGCAGAGGGGACGGGTGCGGTCGTCGACGGCAGCGCCGCGAGACGCCCGACCGTCGCCTTGCTTGAATCGAGCATCGCCGCGGTCTCCCGTATGGAGACACCGCTCGCGAGCAGCACTTTGATTGCCTGCATCAGCACGACATCGCTCGCTTCTTTCGCCTGGCGGGCGGCCTGCTTCGAGGTCGACACTGCATCGGAAGCGGCTTTGAACAGCTGATTCATACCGCAACCTTACCCAAAGACGGGACGCGCAGGACCATTGAAAGCCCGGTGCGTCCCACAGGTAGGACGTTATGGGCTACCGTGGGGACATGAAAGGTGACGAACCTGCTCAACTCGACCTGTTCGACTTTCCCTCCGACGCAGACCCGGCACTCGAGGAGTTCCTCGCAGACTCCGAGACCATTCCCGCCGCGTGCGTGTGCGACAAACACGTGGGACGCATCATCTGGCTGAACAGAGCCTGCCGGATCCAGAACTGGTGCACCGAAGACGACGGCTACACCGGCCGTGCAGTCCGCATTGAAGCAATTGCCCTCGACGACAACAGCTCTCACGTAGGGCGTTTCCTACTGGGTAGACCGCATTCCGTAGGTCACGGAAACACCCTGACTCTCAAGCGAGAAGAACAGTGAACAACACGGTGGGCCGCTCCGCCCGCACACTCACGACGGAACCCACATCTGTCGTAGGTGTGCCGCACAATGAGCCAACACACTCATACACAGTGCGGGGGAACGAACATGAGCATCCTGATTATCGGCGTAGTGGTCCTGGTGGCCTGGAAAATCGGATCATTCGTCGCCAGATTCCTCGGCGGCCTGCTCATCATTCTCACCATCGCCGGCCTCATCTGGGGCGGCCCCCACTTCGGGGAGATGAACGCACCGTTGGCCCTGGCAGTGGGGCTGGGCCTGTGGCTGTTCGGACACTGGTTGTTCGCCTTCAAACACAAAGGATGGCGCAGCTCCCTCGCCCTTCGAGTTTTCAGCTTGCCCATCCTGCGCCTTCTCGCACCCGTTCCCACCAATCACATCCCCGCCCAGCCTGCCTGGGTCGACTGAGAGCAAATCGACGAACGCGGCCCTGACCCAATTGGCTGTCTGAATACGGTCTTACCGCATCCGAAAACGGTCAGACATCGGTCTTTGCCTGTTTCGGGTTGGGTCGGACCTGTACGCGTCGATCTTCAGCATCGCCATCGAACCGGACCATCGAGGCGTGGATATTGCTTTCCGCTGGTTTGAAACGAACGGTTTTGTCGGAACTTTCTACAACCACCGCTCGCATCAGCGCTGCTTGTTTGCCGACGACGTGCCGGACGCCGTCGATTTCTATCTCGATATTACGGATTACACGCAAATCAACTTCATCTTCCAATCCATACTTGATCCAATCGGATTCGATATTGGGATCACGATTCACTTGGAAGGGTTGCCAGGTGGCGGAAATGGGCGTACCGGACAGTATTCGGGCTGCATCAAGAATTTCACGAGCCTGGTCCCCGGTGTATGACTTGGGAAAAGCGAGTCGAGTAGATGTGTGTTCCTGGATGGATGTTAATGCTCTCGCTATTCTAGCCCATCTAACGAAGTCAAGATCTTTCTCACGGTCTTCGTTAATCGTGCCGATGGTGAACTCGCGGGGTCCAAATGTTTGCGCGAGCCCTATCATGTTGTCGCTGTGCATGTTCGCCAAGAACTCCAGGCTGGTTACGATCTTGCCAGGATTTTTTCCTGCAACGTCGACCGTAATTGAGACATTGGCAGTGAGGTTAGGGTAATCCATCGCCAGGATTTCAATCGATATGAACCCTGGTTTATCCTTCCAGACTGTTCGGCGACCGCCAGCCTGGCCCACCGTCGCTTCATCCAGTTTCAACTCGATTTCTGCTAGCGATTCCCTTTCCGGAGACAACATCGCGAAGATGAGTTCTCGATCCTCAAAGTGGTCCGTGACCTCAGTTGATGCACCGAGGGAGACGGCTGCATCAAATAGATCGCCCCCGAGCCCACCTGGTAGGTCTAGTTTGACCTTGGCAGATCCGGGAGGTAAAGAGACTGGTGTTCCATAGTTGATGAACTTCTGGAACTCCTGCTGGTATGGTCCGTCGTCAGGAATTTGTAGTTGAAATTCCCCCGTGATTGGACGTTTTATTGTGGCGGCGAGAGACCGCGCAAAGATGCTGACATTTACCCAGCCATCATTACTGGACCCGTAACTAGCAACCCCGACAAGTCCTGGGGATTTTGGCGAGCTTTCCTGACTCGGTGGCTCGCTAGTCATTGATAGTTCGTATCTGTAATGCGGATCATACTCGTTCATTGCTTTATATATGTCGCGAAGGTCACCGATGGTGTCGAAGGGTTGAAGCGGTTCCCCTGACTGTCGGTCGATTCGTCCTGAAATTATCGCTGTTAGGCGATCTGTCTGTTCTTGAAGACGTTCACGGCCATCTCTAAGGTAGTAGTCGATCACCTGAGGGTGTTTTGCGGCGAGTAATTCTACTCGATTGAGTCCAACCCAGTGGGCATCAAAGGGTAGATCCTTCATCAGTTCGGTAAACCAAGAAAGATTACCGGGGGTTGGATTGAGGGGGACTACCAGCCACCATGATGAGATCGTCCAGTTCTCTTCTTTGGCAGTCTTTATTGATTGATGAACGGATCCGGCAATTTTCCTTTTCTGGCTGTTGGTCAGGTTCTCTGCATAGCGCTTCACCTGGTAGACGTCACGGCGTGACCAGTCTGCTGCGGCGGGCACGAACACATCAATGCCGCCATCACCTCTTCCGGGGCGGACCTGGGTAGCGTCAAAGTTCTCTCCGCACAACAGCATTGCGATAGCATCTTCGACAGCTTCGCCTGATAGCCGTGTCCACTCAATCAAGGGCATACGGTCATCGTCTCATGTCCCGTGAGAAGAAGGTTCTGGATTGGAGAAGGACCCCTTGCACTGTCGCAGGCCGTCTGTTCTCACTGTTAATCGGCCTGTATCGACGGCGTCTGGCTCCCAGAAGTGTTGTATCCCAACCGTCTAACCAAGATTGCGGTACAGGGTTGATCGTGCCACCCCGAGGGTTTCGGCAATGGTGGTCATCGAGACGCCGGCACCTTTCATCTTGCGTGCGATCGCCTTCTGTTTGTCGTCGAGTACGGGTGGTCGTCCGCCCGTGCGTCCCTGCCTTTTGGCTGCTTCCAGACCTGCAAAGGTTCTCTCTCTCAGGAGGTTTCGCTCGAACTCGGCGAGCGCTCCGAAGATCGTGAAGATCAGCCGGCCACCGGAGGTGGTGGTGTTGATTTCTTCGGTGAGTGAGGTGAACCCGACGCCGATCGATTCGAGGTGGGCAACCGTTTCCAGTAAGTGGGGAAGGCTTCGCCCGAGGCGGTCCAAGCGCCACACTGCGAGGGTGTCACCGGGTCGAAGGTATTCGATGACTGCGGCCAGCTGAGGGCGGTCGTCTTTGGAGCCGGATGCGACATCGGTCCAAATCTTGTAACAGCCCGCGGCTGTCAGAGCGTCCGTCTGCAGAGTCGGGTTCTGGTCGGCGGTCGAGACCCTGGCGTACCCCAAAAGTGTGCTCACAAGGGCACAGTTGTCAGTTTCAGAAGTGGGCGTCATAATTTCCTGGGGTTTTACCTCCGATTGCAGTCGTCTTCTGACATTCTGACTGCAGAAGTGGACTGCACAATCGGTCGATCACACAGGCCTGGCGTTCGGAGGCTGCGATGGACGCGGACAAGTTCGACGTCGCAGAGACTGGTGTGCTGACCGCGTCGGCCGAGCAGTGGGAGCAGGCACGGTCACGGTTCGCAGTGCTCAGCGAACTAGCGGATCGATCCTCGATCGGCACCGCAGTGGTCGAGGATGCAGCACAGCAGTTGGGGGTCTCGCCCCGGCGTGTGTACGTGCTGTTGTCCAAGCTCCGGAATGGGGGAGGGTCGGTCACAGATCTGTTGGTCTCCGCTCCTGCAGGCGGGCGCGGCCGTTCCCGCGTGCCGGCCGAGGTGGAAGAAGTGATCGCCGAGCACATCAACCGCGAGTTTCTGGCTCGCCAGAAGCTCAGTGTCGCCGCACTGCATCGACATATCGCGCTGGCCTGTCACCGTGCGGGACTCCCTATTCCAGCCCGCAACACAGTCGCCGCGCGGATCGCAGCAATGCACCCGGGCCGCGTCGCACGGTCACGTGGCGGACCGGATGCCGCTCGATCGCGGCAATCCGCTGGCGATGTCCCGCCGCCGGTGACGGCGGTTCTCCAGCAAGTCCAGATCGATCACACCGTGGTCGATCTGATGATCGTCGACGAATACGACCGGGTGCCGATCGGACGTCCTTATCTCACGATTGCTATCGATGTCTTCAGCCGCTGCGTGCCGGGCTTCGTGGTCACACTCGACTCGCCGTCCGCAGTGTCGGTCGGGTTGTGTCTGGGCCGGGTGTGCTCGGACAAAAGCGTATGGATCGACGCTCTGGGGCTCGGCGCGGATGTGCGGTGGCCGATGGCCGGAAAGCCGCGCGCCTTGTACGTCGACAACGCCGCCGAGTTCAAAAGTGAAGCGCTACGGCGGGGTTGCGAGCAACACGGTATCGACCTCGGCTACCGCCCACCCGGCAGGCCGCAATACGGCGGGATTGTCGAACGCATCATCGGCACCGTCATGACCCAGGTTCACGAGCTCCCTGGCACCACGTTCTCGAATCCAACGCAGCGGGGCAGCTACGACTCGGAGGGCGCGGCAGCTCTGACGTTACGAGAACTGGAACGCTGGCTGATTTTGGCGATCGCGGCCTATCACGCGGACGTGCACACCGGCCTGAGCCGGAGCCCGGCTGCGCAGTGGACCAGCAGCACCGACGCCGATACCGCTCTGGCGAGCTCGACAGTGGTGGATGAGACCGCATTCTTAGTGGACTTCCTCCCCGTCATCCGGCGCCGACTGACCCGGACAGGGTTCGTCATCGACCACATCCAGTACTTCTCGAACGCGCTGAAACCATGGATCGCCAGGCGAGAGAAGTTGGGTCAGTTCGTTATCCGGCGTGATCCACGTGATCTGAGCAGGGTGTGGGTCCTGGACCCCGACAGCGGCGGCGGGTACGTCGAGGTGCCATACCGGACGATGTCACATCCGGCCGTGACAGCGTGGGAACACCGGGCAGCGGTGGTGCGCCTTCGAGAACAAGGCCGAGCAAGTATCGACGAACACGCTCTGTTCGCGATGATCGAGCAGATGCGTCAGATAGCCACGTCCGCACAGAGGTACACCAAGCGGGCCCGCCGTAATCGCACTCGCCGTTCTCATCTGAGCAGCATCACCACACCACCGGACACGCAGAGCCCGCCCGAGCTCGGCCCAGGCACCGACGACGTGCCGGTTCCGATCTTCGACGACATCGAAGAGTGGTGAATGGATGAACCACGACCCCCGAAACGCTCCCGCCGGCGACGATGACGACCGTAGTTGCGAAGACATCGACGTCGTTCGTGCGGACCTCACCCACCTGCGAAGTTCGGTCAGATCGATTGCGGTTCTTCCTGCCGCGCAACGCATCAGGCATATTCGTACTGAACGGTGGATCGGGTATCCGCGTGCACGGTCGGTGATCGAGCATCTTGAGACGTTGCTGGTGTGGCCGGATCGGCAACGTATGCCGAACGTGCTTCTGATCGGACCGACGAACAACGGCAAGTCGATGATCATCGAGAAGTTCCGGCGTGCGCACCCTGCTGTCAGCTTGCCCGATCGCGAGCAGATACCGGTGTTGTGTATGCAGATGCCTCCAGACCCAGCACCCGCACGGTTCTACCTGGCGATGCTTGCTGCACTCGGAACGCCGATCCGCCCGCGGAGCCGAGTCCACGAACTCGAACAGCAAGCAATCTCGCTGCTGCGAGCGACCGGGGTTCGGATGCTGATCATCGACGAGCTCCACAATGTTCTCGCCGGCCGCGACAACGTGCGCCGAGAATTCCTGAACCTGTTGCGGTTTCTAGGCAACGAACTGCGGATTCCTCTTGTCGGAGTGGGCACCCGAGAGGCGTACCTCGCGATCCGTAGTGATGCACAGTTGGAGAACCGTTTTCACCCCATGACGCTGCCGATCTGGACCAACGACATCGACACCCGCTCCCTGCTGGCGAGCTTCACCGCCAGCTTCCCGTTGCGTGCGCCCTCGCACCTGACGTCGGCGGAGATGACCGATTACCTCCTCACCCGGTGTGAGGGCACCATCGGCGAACTGGCCACGCTGTTGACCGCGGCCGCAGTGACCGCAATAGAGGCTGGCGAGGAAGCGATCACCTCGCAGGTGCTGACGCAGACTGCCTACTCCGGGCCCACCGAACGCCGTCGCCACTTCGAACGGCATCTGGCATGACATCAGCCGATGCCTCGCCAGCGCCTACAGCGTTCGACCACAGTGGGCATCCGCGGTGGCCGCTGCACCCGCAACCATTACCTGGTGAGACTCTGATGTCGTGGCTTGCCCGGACTAGCAGACTGTATTCGTTGATCGGTACAGCGGATCTTCTCGACGGGCTCGGTGTCGACACTTCGGGCGTGGACCTCGACCGCTACACACCCGAGCCGGTGCTATCCGCGCTTGCCCAGAGGAGCACCTGCACAGCGGAACGGCTGCGTGAGATGACGTTGGCGGGCGGTACGCCCTGGCTGCTCGACAGCACCGACCCCGGCGGATGCGACTTCGACACCTACGTCCATCAGTTCTCTGTCCTACTACCGGCGGGTCTGGCAAGGTCAGATCGACGTCGACGCGCACCGCCCGCCGGCACGTGGCTTCCCTGGGTGAGCAAGCTCGATACGCGGGCATGCCCCTTGTGTATCGACGACCTCGACACAGACGCCGACATCGCGGTCATGATGGCTCATCAGTACCCGATGCTGACCAGCTGCACGAAACACCTCTGCCGGCTCGAATTCTGTGCTGTCATACCCGGCCGACTGGTCTTTTGGGACAGGACACCGCCAGGCTCGGACGAACACGCACCACCGATACCCGTACCGGCAGTCGTCGCAGAAATCGACAGACGCACCGCCGTCGCGTTGACGTGCGGGTCGGTCGAGCTCGGCGGAGGCCGTGTTCATGCCGGAGTGTGGTTCAGGCTGCTGCGTACCGTCGTCGACGAGGTATCGACACCGCTGGTCCGCACCGGATGGTGGGCGAAGCCACTGAGCGCGATCTGGAAGTCCACCGGCCATTCTCGCCCGCTGCGGACATCGTGGGTTCCGTTCGAGCAACTGCGGTGTGACGAGCAAGCGAAGGTTTTGTTTGCTGCCGCGACCGCGATCAATGCGGTCGAGAACGATGAGATAGCCGCGAGCGGTGCTGATGCCTGCTTGCTGCGGCCGCGACGGTACGAGCCGGTCGATCCGGGGGCCGCTCCGACGAGGTCTCGCAGTCCGGTACCCGCCCGCAGCGCTTGGGACGGTGTGATTGCGGCGATCGATGCCGCTGTCGCCGCCGCCCGCGTCGACAGCGATGCCGCCCGATCTTTGTTCGGATTCGCTCGAACGGGGTGCCGCACCGAAGATGACGTCGATGAGCTGGCCTATGCCTTCGTCGAGCTCGGTATTCGACTGGACTGGGACTGAAGCGCGCTAGATCGCAATCGCCACACGTTTCTCTGCGCTTTCAGGCGGAATTCGATCGCACCCTGTAGTCACCCACGGTTTGTGTGCGGTGACCCACGAGAATTTTCCTTCCCGCACCATGATCGCGAAAAGGCCTGCTCAGCGTGTTTTCGGCTCGAGAAGTCTGTCGGAGGTGCTCGCTACAGTGCTTGTCATGGCAGAACGGCAGCTCGGTGAGGTCGGGGACGCGGATTCACTCGTCTCGGTGGGTGGTGTGGCAGTGTTCCCGGACCTACCGGTCGAGGTCGCCGCTCGGATAGAACAGTCGATCGCAGCTTCTCGTTCGGCCGGAACACGCCGTGCCTATGCCTCGGCGTGGAGTCGATTCGAGAACTGGTGCATCGTCCTCGGGCACCAGGCTTTGCCGGCGCATCCCGCAACGGTGGCGGCGTACCTCGTCGGCGCCGCCGATACGCTCACCGTCGACGGGACGCGGGCGTATGCGCCGTCGACGTTCGACAAATGGATCGCGGCGGTCGCGGACCGCCACCGCGCTACCGGCCACGACAACCCGTGCGGGCACGAGATGGTCCGCGCCACTCTCTCGGGTATCCGGCGGGATTACGCGTCTGCGGGGGAGCGGCCCCGCAGACCCCGTGCCCCGCTCCTCACCGCTGACATCACTACGATCGTCGACCACGCCCGACGCACTGCAGCGGGCTGGGCGTCGGAGGTCCTCGAACGCCGCGACACCGCGCTACTGCTGATGGGCTACACCGGCGCATTCCGCCGCAGCGAACTCGTAGCGCTCGAATGCCGCGATGTCCACCGCGACCGCCTCGACGGCGCGCACGTACGTATCCGCAAATCGAAGACCGACCAGGACGGCACCGGAACCGTGAAAGCACTCCCGTTCACCGACCGCCACGAGTCATGTCCGGTCTGCGCGTGGGTGCGATGGCTGCAGATCGTCGCAGCGTTCGACACCGGCGGCAGAGTTGCTGTCATCCGAATACTCTCCCGCGCAGTGGAATTCGACTCCCATATCTGCCGCGGCACCCTTCCTGTAGTCGAGAAACGGTCCCCTCTGTTTCGGTCCGTCCGCAAGAACGGCAACCTCTCCGACACAGCCCTGTCCGGAGCCGCGGTGCACGCGGCGATCCGCCGCCGCGCTACTCGAGCTGGATACGGCCCCGACACCGTCGCCCAGCTCGGCGGGCATTCCCTCCGTTCCGGCTTCGTCACGCAGGCCTTCCGCAACGGTGCCGACGCGCATGCGATCATGCGCCAAACCGGGCACACCACACCCGCAATGGTCGAAACATACGCTCACGAGAATGCGCCACTGGTCGGCAACGCCGTCACCGAGCTCGGCCTATGACCAGGCACCCGACCGAACCAGTGAGCGGCGACGGGACGACAGGGGTAGATGCTGACCACGACGACCGCCCTTGTCCGATACGTGCATCGGACATCACGAACACGTCGATACCGAGGCGGGATCGGCACACGTGGTCACTGTTCGAGGACTGGTGCACCGCCCATGGCGAACCCCCATTGGCGGCCTCTCCTGAGTCACTTGCTCGGTTCCTGTATGCGCACCCCGCCGCGCCGACGACCCAACGCCGCCGGATCGCGGTGATCGACTCCGCTCATCATCGGCATCTATTACCTCCTCCAGGGCGCGCTGAGACCGTCCGGGCTGCGCTGGATGGGGCCCGCACGTCGCGCCTGCAGGAGGTGGCAGCCGTGATCGGCGGAATCATCGCCCGACTCCCCGAATACGGTTGGCCGTCAGCGTTGTTCGCGCGCAGAGACGCGCTGATCCTCACGCTCGCTACGACAGGTCTGCCGTACACGCAGATCGCGGCCCTGCGGGCATGCGATGTCACCGCCGATGCGGGTCTCGACGCCCTTCGCATCGAGACAGGCCGCGGCGTTCATACCCTCACCTCCCTCGCGCTGGCGGGGACGGGCATTTCTCCGCGCACGGTGTACCAGCGCTGGTGTGAGGTGCTCGGCCATCAGGCCCGGTATCCGAGCACCCGAATGCTCGCCGACGCTTTCGATGCCGTGGACGGCACCGGGCTCGGCGGATACGACCGGTATTTCGACCCGGCCGGTCAACATCCGCTGTCGACTGCGATCGACCGGTGGGGCCACACCCCGTTGGCTGCGACCCCGCTGACCGCCCGCGCGGTAGCGGGCATCGTGCGAATGCACTGGGACGGAAGGGCACCCACCCACCTGCAGCCCACTGCGCGGTCACAACAGCCGGAGCAGAGCACTGCACCGGATCCAGTACCGCGGGTCGTGCTCGACCCCGGCTACTACGAACGCGGAACGCTTGCGCGTAGACACGCCCACGGTCTTCTCGATGACCTGGACTCTGTCCTGGCCGATGTCGAAACCCGCGCGGACAGCCTGTTGGAAGCACTCGTCGACTTTCTCGCATCGGAGACCACACGCGTGCCGACCGACACCGTCGAGTGACTAGTGGTTGGTACTCCGGTTTGCACACACTCTTCTTCTCATGGCACGGAGGCGGCGACGTCTCCGTCATCTCCGAGACGAAGATCGATCAGGTTGCGGACGAACGGAGGCATCGATCTCGACCCCGTTCTGCGGGGTCTACGTCGAAACCGGGTCGTCTGAGAGTCGGGGATTTCGGAAATCTTTCGGAGAGCGTCCGGTCCAGCGTTTGAAGGCGTGAGAGAAGTTGGCGAGGTCGCTGTATCCGAGTTCGGTAGCGATCTCGCTGACCGAAACCGATCGGTCGAGGAGCCGTAGCATCGCGCGCTCGTACAGCAGCGAGTGGCGCACCTTGCTATAGGTGGTTCCTTCTTCGGCAAGCCGCCGTTTCAACGTGCTACTCGACATCGACAATGCTTGTGCAACATCATGGTTGGTTCGCTGTCCGAGGTCCTTTTCCAACTGTTGCCTCACCTTCTCGGCGGATGACATGGACCCACTCCGCTGGGCGAGTGTTCGCTGCAGATCAGCGATAGCGAGACGATATGCGAGGGGGTCCGAGAAGCGACAAGCCTTGTTGAGGGTCTCCTCGGGTACGTGGATGAAGGAAATCGGAGCGTCGAAGAACCGGCGATTCGCCCCCGGACCTTCGTCGTGGCTCACCTCGGCCGGCTCCGGCCAGCTCAGATGGAGTGTCACCGGCGATATGTCACCGGCGAGCATGTCCAGCAGTCGTAGTAACGCCGACCCACCGTAGGTGATGACCAAGCAGTCCAGTGCGGAATCGCCTGTGTGCGCAGTGAGCCCGACGATCAGACCGTAGTCGCCGGTGTGGAACTGCGACTTCAACGCCGTGGAGATCAATGGTAGGTATGTCAGGAGATCGACGATCTCGGCGACCGAACCAGCGCTGATCAAAGGTGAACTCAGAGGCCCGAACGATGTCAACTGGGCCTGCTCGGCAAACGCAAATCCGAGTCGAGTGGCCTGGGCGATATCGAGTTCGGGATAGACCTCCCGAAACCACCGTATCGGTGCCTGAACGTCATGCTGAATGAGCGTCGCTTCACTGGTTCCTTCGCGGTGCATGATCACACGAAGCCGCGCGGCGGCGTCAGGGTCGAGTGCGCGGCGTTCGAGCAACTGAACGAACGCAAGCGGTGGCACGCCCTCGTCGCTCAGCTTCACGGTGACCCCTTTGACCCGAATTCACAAGTTTATGACTCCACCGAACATAGCCGTCACCCGCGTTTGCGACGACACTTTCGTCAATCACGCCGGAAAACGAGGAGTTGACATGGCAGCTGTAATTTTCGTCGCCCACGATGGTGAGAAGCACGAGGCGGCTCTGGTCGAAGGTCGCTCGCTGATGCAGATTGCAACCGACAATGCTGTGCCGGGGATCGATGGAGACTGTGGGGGCGAAACGGCCTGTGGCACCTGCCATGTGATCGTCGACCCGCAGTGGTCAGGAGAGGTGGGTCTGTCCGGCGCCGACGAGGAGGAGATGCTGGCGATGAACCCCGAGCGTGAACCCACGTCTCGGTTGTCGTGCCAGATGGTGGCCTCGGAAGCGTGGGATGGCCTGATCGTTCGAACACCTGAATTCCAATTGTGATGTGCGAAAGGCAGGCACGACAGCATGAAAGTTTCTGAGTCGATCGCCGACAAGGTCCAGTCGACCATCCCGATAGGGCTGCAGATCCAGGGCGCTCATTTGTACGACAAGACCCGACGGTGGGTGACTGGCACGAATGGCAAGAAGATCTTCGTCGAAAGTCCCATCCCACCGGTCGAGGATGTCGAGCTCGCCGACATCGACCTCAGTAACCCCTTTCTTTACAGACAAGGGCGGTGGCAGTCGTACTTCGAGCGCGTGCGGAACGAGGCACCGGTGCACTACCAACCCAATAGTCCGTTCGGCCCGTTCTGGTCGGTCACGCGCCATGCCGATATCGTGGCCGTCGACAAGAATCACGCTGTGTTCTCGGCCGAACCGTTCATCGTCATCGGCGTTCCGCCCCGGTTTCTCGATATCGAGATGTTCATCGCGATGGACCCACCACGCCACGACAAGCAGCGCGCTGCCGTCCAGGGGGTTGTCGCACCGAAGAACCTCCGGGAGATGGAGGGACTGATCCGATCGCGCGTACGGGAGGTATTGGACGACCTCCCCTTGAACGAGCCGTTCGACTGGGTGCAGAATGTCTCGATCGAGTTGACAGCTCGGATGCTCGCAACTCTTCTGGATTTCCCCTACGAACAACGCCGCAAACTCGTCTACTGGTCCGATTTGGCAACCTCGATGGAGCAAGCCAACGGTGGGCCCTCGGACAACGACGAGGTGTTCGAAGGCATGCGTGACATGGCCCGTGGCCTCAGCGCTCTCTGGCATGACAAAGCAGCCAGGAGGTCTGCAGGGGAAGAGTCCGGTTTCGATCTGATCACCATGTTGCAGAGCAACGAGGACACCAAGGATCTGATCGATCGTCCGATGGAATTTCTGGGCAACCTCGTCCTGCTGATCGTCGGTGGCAACGACACCACGCGAAACTCGATGAGCGGTGGCGTTCTTGCGTTGAACCAATTCCCCGACCAGTTCGAGAAATTGAAGGCCAATCCCGATTTGATCCCCAACATGAACTCGGAAATCATCCGATGGCAAACACCCTTGGCGTACATGCGCCGAATCGCCAAAGCCGACACCGTTCTGAACGGACAATTCATCCGCAAGGGTGACAAATTGGTGATGTGGTATGCCTCGGGTAACCGCGACGAACGCGTTTTCGAGAATCCTGATGATTTCATCATCGATCGTGCCAATGCGCGCAATCACATCGCGTTCGGATTCGGTGTGCACCGGTGTATGGGCAATCGGCTGGCCGAAATGCAGCTGCGGATTCTGTGGGAGGAGTTGCTTCCCCGCTTCGAGAACATCGAGGTCGTCGGCGACCCCGAGTATGTTCAGTCGAATTTCGTGCGGGGCATCAGCAAGATGATGGTGCGCCTGACGCCTACTTCCAGCGCATGACATCGCAACGGGCGATCATCGTCGGCGCAAGCCATGCTGGGGCACAACTGGCAGCTAGTTTGCGCCAAGAAGGTTGGACAGGCGACATCGTCCTCATCGGTAACGAGTCTGCCGCTCCCTATCAACGCCCCCCGCTGTCGAAGGCATACCTGGCGGGCAAATGCGTACTCGACGATATCGCCATTCGCAGCACGGACTTCTACTCCAAGCAAGGTATTCAGCTCCTGAACGCGCAGGTGGAGACCATCGTTCGGTCGGAAGGCAACGTCGTTCTCGACACCGGGGAGAAGCTGGCCTACGACAAGCTCGCGCTGTGCACGGGAGCCCGCCCTCGTCGGCTCACCGTTCCCGGGGCCGATCTCCACGGGGTCTACTACCTGCGCACCGCAGCGGACGTCGAGAGGATCCGTATGGCCACCGGCCCTGGCCAGCGGGTGGTGATCGTCGGAGGCGGCTACATCGGACTCGAGACAGCGGCATCGCTGCGCGCACTGGGCGTACAGGTCACAGTCCTCGAGGCAACTGGGCGTGTGCTCGAGCGGGTCACTGCTCCCGAGGTATCGACGTTCTTCGAGCGGATACATCGCGAACAGGGAGTCGACATCAGAACGAACGCGATGGTTCAGGGCCTGTCCGGGGACCGTGAGGTTCGTGAAATCACCTTGGCCAGCGGAGAATCGATCCCCGCAGATCTGGTCATCGTCGGTGTCGGCGTCGAGCCGAACACCGACCTCGCCGCCGATGCGGGTCTTGTCATCGACAACGGCATCGTGATCGACGATCACACTCGGACCAACGACCCCGACATCATGGCGGCGGGGGACTGCGCGAGCCACGACATGGCCCGTTACGGCCGTCGACTACGGTTGGAGTCCGTCTCGAGCGCAGGAGAGCAGGCCAAAGTCGCTGCGTCGACCGCCTGCGGGAAGTCCAGAAAAATCGAAGCGTTGCCGTGGTTCTGGTCGGATCAGTATCACTTCAAGCTGCAGATCGCCGGCCTCAACACTGGATACGACGAAGTGGTTCTCAGCGGTGACCCCACCCGCGACAGTGATTTCAGTTGCTTCTATCTCCAGGCCGGTGAGCTCATTGCCGCCGACTGCATAGGTCGCCCGCGCGAGTTCATGTACAGCAAACGGGTGATCGCCCAGCGACTCCCCGTCCAACGCGAAGACCTGATGCTCGGCGGACTCGCGCGCAACTGACCGATCCTTCGGTCGTTGTGCACACAACAGCAACCGGTTTGCTCAGAGAAGGGAACATCAGCGATGACCATGACAGACCGCCCGCCCGGAGCACATACTACGCAGCCACCACACGCATACCTGGGAGCAACGGACTTCCTCGACATCGAGCACGAATCCGTGCGGGCGTTCACCGCCGCGGCAATCGGAGATGCGAGCAGCGACCGTGACAAGGCCAGACGCCTCTTCGCCGCCGTCCGCGACCGAATCTGGTACGACCCATACACCGTGTCGGACGATCCGGCCCACTATCGAGCGAGCTTCGTCCTCGAGGCCGGGCGCGCTTACTGCGTCCCGAAGGCGGTGCTGTTGACCGCAGTGTGCCGGGCGGCGGGTATCCCAGCACTGCTCGGCTTCGCCGACGTCCGAAATCACCTGCAGACCGAGACGTTGCGCACGCTGATGGGCGGCACCGACCTGTTCGTCTACCACGGCTACAGTCGCCTCTACATCGAGGGCCGGTGGTTGAAGGCCACGCCGGCATTCAATGTCGAGTTGTGCGCTCGTTTCGGCGTGCCGCCAGTGGAATTCGACGGCGATCGCGATGCTCTCATGCATGCCTTCACCGCAGACGGAGCCCAGCACATGGAGTATGTCCGCGAACGAGGAGTCTTCGACGACCTACCCTTGAACGCGATCTTGACGGTGCTTCGGCACGCCTACGGCCCCACGATCTTCACGGGCGCTCACCCACTCGATGATGTTTTCACCGGCCGCACCCGGCCGGACGAAACTCCCGGGGATCGAAACCTTCCGCGGGAGTCTCGATGAACACAAGCGGTGAGAACATACGTCTTGAACCCCGTATCGCGGCCGACTGCCGATCGGTCGGAGCTCTCTCCGCGAACAACCACGGCGTGACCACTCGGACTACCTCGGACACCTTCGAATCGGGTGAGCCGATACCTGCTGGCAGAGCTGTGCCGTATGACTGTCTCGTCGGCGCGGCCGTGTTGAGGCCGACACCGGAAGTTACACCGAACAGACGAGACTCGCTCTGCCGCTGGAATTGCGGCTGCGGGCGATGAACGACCGATCCGAACGCCTCCCCGGGCACGAGACGCCGCGCGATACCCATATCCCTCATTCGTGTGCGCAGCCACCACCGCGAGAGCGGCCCGAACGGCGTCTACCGATGTCTCTTATCTATGCAAGGAGCGCAGCAGATGACAAACAACGCACCTCACACCCCCGCCAGGACCGTGGCGATCACAGGTGGAGCTCGAGGCATCGGCTATCAGACAGCGAAGGAGTTGATTCGACGAGGCCACCGGGTCGCCATCGGCGACATCGACGAGGCACGTGCGAAGGAGGCCGCCGCCGAACTCGGGGTGAAGGTCGTCACCCGACTCGACGTCACCGAACCTGACTCGTTCACAACGTTTCTGGACCTGGTCGAACGTGAACTCGGACCCCTCGACATCCTGATCAACAACGCGGGCATCATGCCTACCGGCCACGCCCACGAAGAGGACGATGCAATAACCCGGAGGCAAGTCGAGATCAACATCCTGGGTGTCATCTTCGGGACCAAACTGGCTCTTCAGCGAATGCTGCCACGCCGCACCGGACACATCATCAACACTGCGTCATTGGCCGGCGAGCTCGCGGTACCTGGTTTGGCGACCTACTGCGCTACCAAGTTCGCAGTCATCGGATTCACAGAGGCCGCACGACTGGAGTACCGCAAGTCAGGGGTTCGACTGTCCACAGTCCGCCCGACGTTAACCAACACCGAACTCGTCGCCGGAACCGCCGGCGCAAAGGGATTACGCAACGCCGAGCCGGAGGAAATCGCCCGCGCGACAGCAGATCTGATCGAGAATCCACGCCCCTTCGTCCGCGTCACCCGTCTCGCAGGCGCAATGGTCGCGGCGGTGAAATTCGTCCCCCGGCGGCTGGCGACCGGACTGGGTGCGGCCCTGAACACAGATTCGGTGTTCCTCGCGGACGTCGACATGACTGCTCGCCGAACGTATCTCGACAGAATCCAGAACAGCTGAGCATGCCGACACGCGCGCTCGACCAACCACCCGAAAGGCAGCCACAGTGCCCCACACGACTCTGATCGAGAACTATCCCCACCGGATGGGAGGGCACTGCGGGTCAGGTGCAATGCGAGACCTTCTCCATTGGCACGGTCTGGGATGGGACGGACCACCCGACGAGGGGTTGGTGTTCGCACTGGGTGGTGATCTCGGTTTGTCCTACCTGCGATCGGACGACCTGGTCCCACCGATGTACCTGGTCGGCCGCGGTGCCGACTTCGAGATCGACTTACCGCGCAGGCTCGGCGGACAAGTCGAGGTTCTCACGACCGACGATCCCGGTGAGGGATGGTCATGGGTTCGCGACGACATCGATGCGGGACGACCCAGTCTGGTCTGGGCCGATATCGCTGAGCTGCCCTACTTACGGGTGAAACTGCAGATGAGTCGCCACGACATCGTGGTGATCGGCTACGACGAGATCGGGGGGACTGCCTCGGTCGTCGACAACGATCGGGCCGACGTGCAGAAGATCCCGCTCGACGCGCTGGCTCGGGCGCGATCTTCCACCTCGTTCCCGCAACCGACACGTCACTGCACGTACCGAATCACGTGGCCGCAGACACTGCCGCCCGTGTCGACTGCCGCGGCCGCGGCCTTCGCCCGATCCGCCGCCAGCATGCACGCCCCATCGACACCGGGAATAGCCGACCACATACCAGCAGCCGGTGCCGACGGTTTGGCCGCGGTCGACCAGCTGGCAACCGACGTCAAGAGCTGGGTCGACCTTCCGCCCGATGACCTCGAGACGCTGCTGTTCAGTCTCGGTATCTTCATCGAAAAGGCCGGAACCGGAGGCGGGCTCTTTCGTCGGCTTCTCGCCGACGGCTGTACCGAAATTGCACGTCTGACCGGTGATCCCGCTACCGCAGACCTCGCGGCGGCCGCCGATCACTGCGCCCAGGCCTGGACCGAAACTGCCCGCGCCGGAACACAACGCGGTCTCGATGCACGAACACGCGCAGCTGCGGTGGCCGTGTCGGCTGCCAGACTGCCTGCACTCGAGCTGATCCTGGCGGAGTCCCTGGAGTCTGCTTCACGCTCGCTGTCCGCCATCACGAGATGATGCCCACCGTCGTCCAATGGCGCGCGGTACACGGGGCGCATCGCACTGTGCTGCAGCTGTCGTCGCCGACACCGTACGCCCTGGCGACCTCACTGATCGGCTTGGAAGAGTCGATGACCTCTCGGCACAGTTCGTCTTTGAACTCGGTGCTGAACGATCGACGCGATCTGCTCATGCTTGTTGGACTCATGTCGGTAGATCCCTATTCCAAGCGGGTCCAGTGTCCGAATCCTTGGGCCGACCAGATCACGACGCCAGCCACTGGGCTGCGGGGTGGATGACCCTCATCTGCAACCTCGCCGACGTTTTCAACGCTCGACGAGGCGACCTTGGCAGGTCCCCGATAAGTCGGGCCACCGTGTTCTAGATCCACGGTGTAGTTGATTCAGCGACCTCCCAGCCCTCGACCGGTTGGTGGTTGTGGGTGCATCGGGCAGCGTACGCCCCCGCAAGCGGGAGGGACCCCCAGGACGGCGTGAGGTATCCGAGTGATGAGTGCCGGTGTCGATGGTTGTGGTGGTCTTTGAAGTCCTCGATCACGACCCTCGCTTCGAGCAAGCTCGTCCAGTGATTGCGGTTGAGGCCCTCCGTAGTCGATTGTTGACGGATTCGATGTGTCCGTTGTTCCACGGCGTCCCCGGCTGGATGTAGGAGATACCGACACGGTCGCGGCAGAAATGTTGCAGCACATGGGAAATGAACTCCGGACCGTTGTCCATCCGCAGCACTTGCGTCCCACAGCGCGAACGTCTTGTCGAGCTCGTCGGTAAGCCGCTGTGCGGTGATCGACCGCTCCACAATGTTCAACAGGGACTGCCGGGTGTGTTCATCGATCATCGACGCGATCTTGATCGCCTTACCATCGACGGTCGAATCGAACTGAAAGTCCGTAGGCCACACCACTTTCGGGGCATCGGCTTCGATCTGCGGTCATTAGCTGACGCCGGCGCGTTTGCGGGGATGGTAGATCCGAACCTGCAGACCCTCCTCCTTCCAGAGCCGGTGCACCTTCTTCTTGTTCACCGACAAGCCCCTCGTCGTGCCTCAGATGCGCCCAGTCGCGTCGGAAGCCGTGCAGTGGATGCGAGCCTGCGTACGTCCGCAACGCGGCCCTCAGGGCTGCGTCGGGGTCCGCGGGTGTTTCGGCGATCGGTGTTCGTGCGTAGGTGGAGCGGGTAAGCCCAGCAGCTTTGCACGCCCAGTCGTTTCGACAGACTCATGGTGTTCACGAGCATGTCGACAGCGCTGCGCTTGGCGGCTGGGCTCAGAATCTTCCCTTCGCTACCTCCCGCAGTGCATCTTTCTCCAGCTCGGCCTTGGCGAGCAACCGTTTGAGCTTGCCGTTCTGCTCGCGCAACTCTTTGAGTTCCTTCGCGGCATCGGTGGCCATCCCGCCGTACTGACGCCGCCAGTTGTACAACGTCGCCGCCGACACCTCGAGCGCCGCCGCGATCTCCTCCTGCGTCTTGCCCGCAGCGGTCAGTTCGTCGGCACTGCGCAGCTTGCGCACGATGTCCTCGGCAGAGTTGCGTTTCCGTCCAGCCATGTTTTCCATCGTCCTATCCGCCCAGCTCATGGGCAACAAGGCTCTAAATCGAGATGGCTCCGTTCACTTGGGGACACGCCAACCTGTCAGCTGATTAATCCGACGGAAGTTCCCGAAACCATGTATCAGGTACTGCACGTACCTGATACTGTGTGAACACCTTATCGCGACGAGCTGCGCAGACAGAAGAGGAGAGACCGGTATCTATACAGAAATTGCTGGTCGAGCGACAGCCAGTCTTGTGACCTTTGGAAATTCGATTGCCCTCGCCGGCCAGGCACTGCGGTGGGCCGTGCGCGATATTGTCACCGGACGGTTTCCGTTTCGGGAGTTTGTCACACAGACGTGGTTCGTCATCACCGTAACGACGTTGCCAGCGATCCTGGTCGCGATTCCCTTCGGCGTCATCGTCTCGGTGCAGGTCGGAAGTCTAACCCAGCAGGTCGGGGCCACATCTATCGCCGGAGCCGCCGGTGGACTCGGGATCATTCAGCAGGGGGCACCGATCGTCACCGCGCTCCTGCTCGGTGGTGCGGCAGGGTCGGCCATCGCCTCTGACCTTGGCGCACGCACCGTCCGTGAAGAAATCGATGCCATGGAGACGCTCGGACTAAATTCGACACGTCGACTCGTCGCACCTCGATTCGTCGCGGTTCTCATCGTCGCTCCGATGTTATGCATGCTCATCGTGTTTACCGGTCTCGTGGCCGGCTACATCCTTAGCGTCAACGTCCAGGGCATCACGCCGGGGAGCTACGTCGCATCGTTCGCATCGTTCGCATCATCGGCGGACATCCTTGTAGCGCTGATCAAGTCAGTGGTGTTCGGTCTCGTGGTCGTGACAATCGCGTGTCATCGGGGCCTGTCCACGAAAGATGGCCCTAAAGGTGTGGCTACATCTGTCAACGCCACCGTGGTCCTAGGGGTGGTGGCGTGCTTCGTCATCAACGTGTTCATCACCCAACTGACCATCATGTTCGTCCCGCAGACCATCGGATGACGGAGAACACGTGACCGCAGTACCATCCACCCGTTATACTTCGGTTACTCGTCCGATCGTGCGTGCTGTGACGCCCCTCGCTGAGGTCCCCGCGCAGCTCGGGCACATTACAACATTTACCATCGACACCGTCGCCGGAATTCGGCACGTCGCAACCACCTATCGACGACAGACGTTTTTATTCATACAGGAGTTTGCCTGGGGACGAGGCGCTGTACTGGTCGGCGGGGGTACCGCGATCGTGCTTGTGATTCTCGGAATGGCTGTCGGGGCGTCCATCGGCATCCAGGGCTACGCCTCGCTAGACCTGGTCGGGATGGGGTCTCTTACGGGATTCATTTCGTCATACGCCAACACTCGAGAGTTGGCACCGATGATCGCCGCGATCGGCTTCGCAGCCCAGGCCGGCTGTCGCCTCACTGCGGAAATAGGTTCGATGCGTATCGCTGAAGAGATCGATGCGCTCGAGTCGATGGCGGTGCGGCCGATTCCGTACATCGTCAGCACGCGTGTAGTCGCGGCGATCACTACCATCATCCCCCTCTACATCGTAACGCTGATACTCAGTTTCGGCGCGGCCAAGCTGGTCGTCATCCTTCTACACGGCCAGTCAGGTGGCACCTACGATTTCTATTTCAATGCGTTCCTCAAACCGCAGGATCTGGTGTTCTCGGTCATCAAGGTCCTCATTTTCGTAGTATCGGTCGTCATCGTCCACAGCTACCAGGGTTTCTACGCCACCGGTGGAGCAGAGGGCGTCGGCCGCGCGTCTGGTCGAGCGATCCGTAGCAGTCTCATCATCATTGTTGTGGAGGACATGATCTTGACCCTGCTGATGTGGGGCTTCGATTCGGGCGTCAGGATTTCGGGGTAGGGGTTGAAGTGGCTGTTTATAAAGATCCGTCAGGGCGCGCGCCATCAATAACAAATTTGACCCTGCGTGGGATCGGTGTCCTCGTCGTCGTGACGGTTGCCGGCTATCTTCTGGTGGGAAACGCGACCGGAAAATATGAAGACAACACGACAGTGACGATCACCACCGACGCGATTGGTGACGGGCTGAAGGGCGGATCGGAGGTGAAGTATCGGGGCTTCACGGTGGGCAAGGTGTCCTCGGTGTCGGGGCGCGACCAAAGTGTAAATGTGAAAATCGAGCTCACCGGAGCTAACGACGACATCCGGTTGCGTCAGGGCCTGGCCGTGAATTACACGTCCGCCAGCGCGCTGGGGCCAACGGCACTGGAGATTGTTGACCCCGGACGGGGAGAGTTAATCGGTGATGGCGGCAGTGTCTATGTCAACAAGCAGCAGTCCGAACAAACGTCGGTATCGACCCTGATTCGAAAACTCTCGAAGCTGGTCGATGCTCTCGATCAGCCGGCGTTCAATTCTGTGGTGAAGTTTGTCGTCGATGATTCCCAAACGTTTGCCGACGCCGGCAAGCTCATGTTCCAGATCGCGCAGCTCACTCGGGACGTTCAACAGCGTCCAGTGGGCCAGGATTTGGCGATCGCAGCAGACCTGTCCCAGGGTGTAGCCGATTTCATGACGCCGTTCGTTCCGGGCATCCTCATAAACGTCGACGTCGCTGACTTCTTCGCCACCGACGAGGCCATCAAACAGGCCACAGGCAACCTCAACAGCACCGGCGAGGTTCTGTTCGGGGGACTGGGAGGACTGTTGAGCGAAAACTACCCGGCGTTGAGTTCACTACTGGACGTCGGCCTCGATCTGGCGAGGCCGGTCGCCAGATCGGCATCGGGACTCGCGCAGACCATTTACACCATCCCGCAGATCCTGGACAGCATCGACAACGCCACGCCGCAAGTCGGCGAGCGAGTACAACTTCAGGTCGCCCTGGTAGTGCAGACGTCACCTGCGCTGCAGAGCGCGCTTGCAGCAGGAGGACCAAGAAGATGAAGCTCAAGTCGTTAACTCCCACCATCGTCAAGATCGTCGCGTTCGCCGCAGTCATCGGCGTTCTCACCTACGTGATCATCGCCATCCTCGAACCCAGCTCGGACGGACCGAGTTCTGAACGATCTGCGGTCTTCTCCGATGCATCCGGGCTCAAGCCTCGCGACGGTGTGCGGTTGGCGGGAGTCAAGGTCGGATATGTGACGGCGATCGACCTGAAAGGGCCCACCGCGGTCGTTCATTTCCAACTGAACAACGACGTCGCGATCACGTCGAGCACTACCGCCGCCGTGAGGTATCAGAATCTTCTCGGACAGCGATATGTCGAATTGATCGGTGCGGCACAGGGAAAGACACAGGGGGCGGCGCTTACACAGGTGGCGCTCGACAAGACCGTTCCCTCATTTGATGTGTCCACCTTGTTCAACGGGTTCAAGCCGGTGTTCGACACGCTTAACGCCGACGAGATCAATGAACTGCAGTCCAACTTGTTGCGCGTTGCTCAAGGTGATGGGAGGGGTATATCGCCTGTTCTGGAGCAGGTCGCCAACATCACCGCCTACGGGGACCAGCGGTCTGAGATCATCACGAATATTGTGACGAGCCTCGGCCAGGTCTCCGACCAACTCGAAGGCCGCTCGGCGCAGCTGGTCGAACTCGTCGACAAGCTGGGATCGATCGTCGACGCCTTCAGCCGCGTGAGTGACCGGTTGCGGGAGTCGCTAGGCGAGGTCAACCGGTCCATGGAGAAAACTGTCATCGCCGGGGAGCAACTTGAGTCAACGTACGACCAGAGTTTCGCGACGATCTATCAGCGTCTGGCGCGAGAACCCGGGGAGTTGGAGGGGCTACTGAATGGCGCGGTACTGCTCAAGCCCCTTATGGACTCGCTGAACGCTTCGACGAATTCCACGCCGACTGAGGCACGATGTTCGAAAGGCCTTCTGCCCCTGCCGGATACAGCTACGATTGCGCTTATGGGGCAACGATTGGTGGTGTGTAAGTGAGGTTGTTCAGTCGAAATCGACCGCATCACCAGTCCGAACGCAGACGCGACCTCATCGTCGCCGCTGTGGTGGTGGTGACCGTGGTGGTCGGTCTGGTAATCGCCGGGACCGTGTATATCGCACCGCCCGGCCAAAAGGTGTACTCGGCGCAACTGGTCAACACCGGAGGGCTGGAGTCGGGTGATCAGGTGCGTATAGCGGGGATAAGACAGGGAACGGTGTCGTCGGTGGACCTCGCGGGAACGTTTATCACAGTCGAATTTCGACTCGACGACTCAGTGCCAGTCCGTTCGGATGCCACCGCAGCGGTTCGCCTGATCACGCCGATCGGCGGGCGAGTTCTGGATCTGGACCCAGGGTCAGGACCGACCTCGCTGTCGGGGGCGATCCCCCTTGTTCAGACATCGAGTACTTACGACATTTCGGACACGCTCGAGACGACGACGCCGGTGTTCCGCGATGTAAAGGGCGTCGATCTCCGTCAGACTGCGTCGCTGCTGCAGAATGCGTTCTCCGACGGCAACACAAACATTCCCGACGCACTGAGGAACACCAGCAGTTTGATGGAACTCTTAGAGCGACAGTACGGTCAGCTCGACAAAGCGGTCGCTCTATCCGATGAATACGTCAACGCTTTCGCCGATCAAAAGCAGGTGCTGGTCGACTTTCTCCGTCAACTCAGCTTCCTTGCCAGTACGCTGGGACCTGATATCGAGAACGTCCGCGGCGGGTTCGACCTTCTCAGTCGTCTGTTCAAACTTCTCACGAGGCCGCTCGTGGCTTACAGCGATGGAATCGAACCGTCTGTCCAACAATACAAGACGCTCCTCGACAAGGTGTCGTCAGAGCTGCCAGGCTACTCCGATGCCCTGGCCCAGGTTGATCAGATCACTCAGCGCCTCGGCGTCCTCCTCCAGGCGCCGGTCGGTGCGTCGACTACCACAGAACCAGAGGTTCGTGTGTGCATTCCGAGTGGTGACGACAAATGTTGACTACATGGATCCGAAGACTGTTGCTCCTGATCGCCGTGGTGGTTGTGGTGGTCGCTAGTGTGGAAATAGGGGGGAGGGTGTCCGACGACACGCGCTCCCTGTGTGCCGAGTTCACCGACGCATCGGGCCTCTTCGAAGGCAACACAGTAGCCATGCTCGGCAAGAAGATAGGCAGCGTCGTCGGGGTGCAACAGAATAGTGATCAGTCCGGTGTAAGGATCGAAATGCGGATCGACAAGAGCGTGCCGCTGCCCGCCGACGTCGGCGCGACTATGGTGTCGACATCCATCGTGACCGAACGTCAAATCGAGTTCACCAAGCCGTACTCCGGTGGAGCCCGATACGAGACGAATCAGTGCATTCCGTTGAGTAAGACGAGAACCCCGCTGGGAATCAGTCAGACGCTCGACTCGATCAGCAACTTGTCCGAGGACCTGGTCAAGGACAACGGCAGGAACACCGACGCGATCTTGCAGTCCCTCGAGCTCGTCTCCCGCAATCTGGAAGGAACGCAGGGCGACGTGGCCGGGATCATCAAGGACTCAGCCACGCTCATCAACGACCCGGCCAAGCGGGATGGACAGATTCGCAGGATCGTCGGGAACCTCGCAACACTGACGGGGGTGGCAACCGAGAACGACAAAGAGCTGACCGCCCTCTTCGACAACTTCGTCGGTGCCATCGAGGTCATCATCGCGTTCGGCCAGACCTTCGGCGCGGCAGTCGAGTACGCGGGGACGTTCGTACCGATCCTCTCGCGGCTCGCAACAGATTTCGGTCCCCCGATATTCGCGATCGGTGATGCTGCCGTTCCGCTCATCGCCGACATGGGAGAGCAGCCGGACATGATGGCAGCAGTAGCAGCCCGCACGGCAGACCTCATCGTGAAACACCCCGATGCCAAGTCAATTGTGCAGGCGTTCGCAGTGTCGCTGCCTTTGCGAAGCCTGGTCGGTGGCTGCGCCGCGCCGGTGGCAAACGGCGTCTGCAGGTCCAGCGATGCATCAAGGACGATCGCCGGGATGATGGGTGGAGGGGCCTGATGATCTCGGTCAACCGGGCACGCCTCGGACCCACGATAGTCGCACTGATGGCAACGATAGTTTTCGTAACATCGTGTGGGATCAACGCCGACAATCCGCCGACGATAGCGACCTCCGACGCGGACGGCTACGACATCCAGATGGAGTTCACCAGCGCACTCAACCTGCCAGCCCTCGCAAAAGTTCTCTCGGGGGGAATCAGCGTCGGGTTCGTCGAAGATGTCACGTACGAGAACGGGCATGCGGTCGTGAAAGCTCGCATCGACAACACGACTCAGCTGCCGGGCGAATCGCGAGCCGAGCTACGTCAGGACACTCTCCTTGGTGAGATCTACGTTGCCATCCTTCCCCCAGCCGAGCCGTCGACGGGTGCCTTGCTGCGGTCGGGTTCGGTGATCCCGCTGGCACGGACCGAGCCGGCAGCAAATGTCGAGGACGTCATGCGCGGAATGGCGAATGTCCTCGGCGGCGGTGAGCTCGACAAGATCCACACCGCCATCTCGACATTGAACACCACGTTCCCCAAGGACCCGCAGCAATTCGACGCCCTGTATCAGACAACGCTGGAGACCGTCTCGGAGGTCTCCTCGAATACCGACAAACTCGACGTAGTGTTGAGGTCGGCTGATCAGACTCTGAAAGTGATCTTGGACGATCCGTCGGGAATCGACCGGATGCTGACCAAGGGCGGACGCAACTTTTCTGGCCTCGGCTACTCCCTGATCGAGGTCGCGTTACTCATCGCCAACTTGCGTGATTTCGCTGTGTCCGCGGGCAGGATCGTGGATCCGGAGTACTTACGGATCAAGGAGTCAGTGGCCGGGATCGCCCCGGTGATCGATTCGATCGCCAACTCCGACATCTACTCGAAGTCCGTCACGGAGCAGGCAACGAGCGTCATCCGCGACAAACTCATTCCATTCGTGCGGTCGCCCGACATCAACCTCTCGGACATCTCCATCGATGGTCGGGACCTAGCGCGGCGTGACGCCGAATCCTTCATAACCGTGTTGAGATCAATCGGAATGATGCCGTGAACCGCAGCAGCACGCTCATATCGATACTGGCTCTCGCCGTCGTGTTCGTCGTAGGGCTCGGCTACCTCGTCGTCGGCGTGGCACACATCAACCCCACCCGCTCCGAGTACTCGTTAACCGCCATCATCGACAGCTCAGGCGGTCTGCTGGACACATCGCCGGTGATGGTGCGGGGGGTACCCGTCGGAAAGGTGTCCTCGATCAACGTCGCGGATTCGGCAATTAAGGTCGAGATGACGATCGATTCCGACCACAAGATCCCCCAGGACAGCGAGATGTCTATCCAGAATCTGTCGCTCGCGGGGGAACAGTACATCAACTTCGTGCCCGCGGGCACGGCAACCGGTGGGTACTTCGATAACGGAGACGTGGTGCCCGCGGACGCGGTGCACGTGTCGCAATCGGTTCCCCAGGTGTTGCCAAAGTTGGCTGCAGTGGCAGATGGGCTCGACCCGGAATCGATCGAGTCCATCAACAAGACCGTCGCCGAGGCCGTCGCCGGACGGCAGGACGACCTCGACACGATCGGCGACATGATGCACCGTGTAGTCGATTTCGTCGGCAAAGATGGGTCCGTCCGGGTGACCGCGGACAACGCCGAGTTCCTGCTCGGCCTCTTGTCCAATGCCGGGGACGTCCTCACTACGGCATCTGTACGCACCCCTGACGCCGTGAACGGGCTGGCGCGGATTCAACGGGCGTTCATCAGGTTCACAACCACCTCGTACGACAAGTGGCCTCCCGTGTTGAAGCTTGTGGAAAAGCTCAACGGCTATATTCAGATCCTGCAGCCGGATCTGCTGACGATCACCCGGGCGGTGAAACCGGCGACCGAGAAAGTTGCCGACACATACGTCGACTTCGGGTCGATCGGCGACCTCCTCGGCCGAACTTTCCCGGCGTCGCGACCAGGTCGCGCCGAGGTCCCCGTCACCGTGTCGCCGCCACTACGGTGACGCCCCGTCCGCAAGCGACTGTCACCGTAAGTACACAGAAGGTCCCACATGACAAATGACGACCGAACGAAACCGCACCCCGAGCCCACTGAGGTCGAGGACAGCGCGGCAGCAGCGACGCCGGATGGCGATCTACTGATGGACGAAAACGCCCCAGCCGCGTCCGCCGTAGCCACGGCTGGGGCTGGAGACAGCGACGTCGAACCCCCCTCGCCAGGTGGGCACCGCTGGTCAGCATCGCCGCGATCACGTGCCGTGGTGGTTTCGGCCGTGATCGTGGTGCTCGCTGTGCTGGCCGGCGTGTTCGCCTACCTCTACCTCGAGGCCGACGAAGCGAAGTCGGTATTGGAAAACGACGCCGCGCAACGGGCCGCCGCGGCGAAGGCCGCCTCGGATTACACGACCAGATCCCTGACCTACAGCTACCAGAACACCGACGCCTTTTTCGCGGCAGTCAAAGAGGACGCGGGTGAGGCTCTAGTCAAGCGGTATGACGAGGTTCGGCCGACGCTGACCCAGATTATCCAGCAGGCCCAGGTGCAGGCGTCGGGACGCGTTCTGGCCACCAGCGTCACCAGCGTCACCGGTGACACCGGTGACACCGACGAAGAATACACGGTGATGGTCTTCGCGAGCCAGAAGACGCAGAACGTGCAGAATCCACAACCGAGTGAACTGCCGACATTGTTGAAGGTGGTCGTGACGAAAACCGCCCAGGGCTGGCAAATTCAGGACTATGGCCCAGCTGAATGAGGCGGCGGCTCCGCAGAAGGAGTTCCACGAAGAGCAAGATGCAGGACGGTACTCATTCTTCGACGCGGTCGCAGATGTCGGAGATGTCGGCGGGGTCGACGCCGGTGAGGAGTTGGGTGATCTCTTCGGGTTGCGGGTGCCACTCGATCGGGTCAGTTTGCGAGTGGTCGAACACCGACATAATCGGGAATGTCGGGATTTTGCAGGCCTCCTCGCCGTGCCGACGGTCAAAGACACAGCGATGGTCACCACGGCGCTGAAGATGGCGTTGTGACGACGAGATCACGGTGGACGCCGCGTCGGCTCAGGGCTCATCCATCACAGCGGTGCCGGCAGTCAGGGCGGATTCAACCTGTCGTCGCAACACAGTGCCGTGAAGCCGAGCGTATCTGCTCTGCAAGCACTTCCGCTGGGGTTCGCCACCCATGTGTTTTGCGCGGGCGGTTGTTGAGTGCATCCGTCACGGCCTGAACGTCACTTCGACGGTATCGAGCGAGATCGGTTCCCTTCGGAAAGTATTGTCGCAGCAATGCATTGGTGTTTTCGTTCGGTCCTCGCGGCCAGGGGCTGTACGGGTCGCAGAAGTACACACGGATCCCGGTTTCTGCGGTCAACTCCGCATGACGTGCAAGCTCCGCCGCGGTCCCAGGTCACCGATCTGCGCAGGTGCTCCGGCAGCGGTGTCATCGCAGCCTGGAGTGCATCGCGGACCGACTCCGATCCGTAACCGGACAACGCCGGCCCGTTCTTCACCGGGGGCGCATCCCCGTACCCATCCTTACGTGGCAGATGCAGCAACGTGGTGAATCTGCTGGTGCGTTCGACAAGCGTACCCACTGCGGACCTGCCCAGCCCGATGATCAGACCTCACCGTTTTCGTCGCGGATCACGCCCGAGAGCACTTCCTGCACGTACTCTCGAAGAGGTTCGTGTTCAACGAGTTTGGCTACCTTGGGTCGCCTTGCCGCAAGATCGGCTTTCCATTGCGCCACTGATGTGCGGTACTCGAGCTTGCCGTCGCGGGTGGCAGCGTTGCGAGGGGATTGCGGCATCGATCCGCTGTGTCGGGATGCGTACGACAATGCGTTGGCCGAGAGCACAATTGGGTTGTTCAAGACCGAGGCAGTATCGAAGAGAAGCCCGTTCCTGAACGGCCCGCTCAAGACCATCGACGATGTCGAGTTCGCCACGATGGGATGGGTCGACTGGTTCAACCAACGCCGCCTCCCACAGCACCCTCGACTACCTCACACCAGACGAATTCGAGAAGGCCTACCGCAGTCAAGAATCGGCTGTCTGGTGGCGTTGCTTCACCCGCCTGGGCGCTATCGGACTGGATGCTGGGGAACGCCCAGGGCGCAAAGCGGGTCGGTCAACCCTGATGTTCACTCTCTGCTATCGACTCAACTTCCTCGAGCGTGGTGGGGATGTGGTACGGCGGTCTGCTCGTGCCCGAGATGCGATAGCGGTCCCAGAAATCAGGGTCGCCCACGACGCACTCGGCGCGTCCCTCTGGTGTCGCAAAGACGGCAACCGTGCGCCTTCCCGAGAGGGCGGCGTGGAGCGCATCATTCTTGTCGATCCTGCCGTACCAGGTGTATAAGCCGTTGAGGGGCTGGAAATAGCCTTTGATCTTCACCCCGACAGCAATCTCCTTGCCACGGCACACCAAGGTGCCCTCGCCGGAGTAGTCGAGATCGTGGTCGTCAGACACGCAAGGCTCACTTTCTTCACTTCGAACATTGACAAAAGAACGCATTGGCGCAGACACTATCAGTATCTGGTACCCGGAGTACGGGTATGAAGTCGAGACTCAGCTCGGCCCGGAACGCAACGGAGGTCACATGACCGTTCAAAATGTGGAGACCAAGCCCGACGTCTCAACGGAAGGCGCTGCGCGTGTCAGCGCCCGCAAGCCCGTCGACATGCAGAGATCTGCCGGCCGACTGCTGCGGGCGGCGGCCGAAAAATTCTATGACGCGGAGATCGACATCGATTGGGACTCACCCTGGGAGGAAGGAAAGTACTACCTGCCAGAGCATCGGGTCTCGCTCTACGGCACCAAGCTGTGGGAGAGAATGAGCGATGAGCAAAAGGCGGAACTCGGGCGCCACGAAATCGTCAGCATCCTCAGCTTCGGTATCTACGCGGAGAATCTGCTCAGCTCGGCGCTGCTCCGAACATCCGCCAAAGGCGCCCTGACAGATCAAAGGTCCCTCTACGCCCTTAACGAGATCGGCGACGAGGCACGTCACTCGACGATGTTCGCCCGACTGATCAACAAGACGGGCCTGGCACCGTACAAGTTGCCGAAGGGGTTCTTGAGCATCGCGAAGATCTTGCACTTTGTGCCTCTCGGCCCGTCCGTGTCCGGCGCGACTCTGCTCATCGAGGAGATCCTCGACCGCGCTCAGCGCGAGGCGATGAATGACCCGAAAATGCAGCCGCAGCTGCGCCAGCTCATGAAGATCCACGTTCTCGAAGAGGCCCGTCACATCACGTTCGCGCGGCTGGAAATGGTGGAAGGGATGCAGCGTCGCGGACGCATCTCGCGCGCCTGGCATAGAGGCACGTTGGCGGCCATTGCGAACTTTGCATACCCGTTGCTCATCAATCCGAAGGTATATCCCGATGTCGGAATCAGCCGTCTGCGCGGCCTGTGGGCGCAGCAGACGAGCCCGAACTATCGCGTCAACTTGCAGTTCATGTCCGAGCCGATGATCCGATTCTTCCACGAGGCCGGAATGATGGAGGGGAAGTTCACGATGGCGATGTGGCGCGCAACGCGCAGCCTGCCCGACGATCTGCGCTAACACGCCCGGCCCGGTCCGCGCGTCCCACAGCCCATTCCTCGACCCCACGACCGGATTCCTCGGTTCGTGGGCTTGGGCGGATGACATTCCCACACCTGCCACGCGTCACGGCGCGCCGTGCGGGTCCGTTTTCTGCATTCGATCAGGAGTTTTTCACAATGCCGTCCTCCAACGCCAAGTCCGCCGCCACGGCGACAGACCCGGGAATAACCGAGCCCATCACTACCAAAGTTCTCATCATCGGCAGCGGCTTCTCTGGCCTCGGTATGGCCGTCCAGCTCCGACGACGCGGGTACAGTGATTTCATCGTTCTAGAAAAGGCCGACTCCGTCGGTGGGACGTGGCGCGACAACACCTATCCGGGATGCGCGTGCGACGTACCGTCACTGATGTACTCCTACTCGTTCGAGAGTCGCGGTAGCTGGTCGAAGGTGTGGTCCTCGCAGCCCGAAATCGAGCAGTACCTGAAAGATATCTCCAACAAGCGTGGTGTCACTCAGAAGATCCACTTCGGGCAGAAGTTGGTCTCCGGATACTGGAGCGAGTCCGAATCTCGGTGGCACCTGCGTACCGAGTCGGGCCGGGAGTACGTCGCGCAGTACATCGTGTCCGGTGTCGGCGCTCTGCACATCCCGAATTTTCCGAATATCCCCGGAATCGACGAGTTCGCCGGTCAGGCGTTCCATTCGGCACAGTGGGACCACACGGTGGATCTCCAGGGCAAGCGGGTGGCCGTCATTGGCACCGGTGCCAGCGCGATTCAGTTCGTGCCGTTCGTGCAGAAGGACGCCGGCACACTCACGGTCTTCCAGCGAACCCCGGCTTGGGTACTTCCACGCAAGAACTTCGCGGTGCCGCCGGTACTTCGGACGCTGCTCAGCAAGATCCCTATTACTCGCCGCCTCGCTCGGTGGTCGGTCTACTGGGGCGCAGAGAGCCTGGCCTTCGGGCTTAACGGCCACTCCAACCTTATGCGACCGATCGAAAAGGTGGCGAAATGGAACATCGAGCGTTCTATCACCGACCCCGAGCTCCGCCGGAAGCTGATGCCGTCCTACCGCATCGGATGCAAGCGCATCCTGGGATCGAACGACTACTACCCTGCGCTCGCCGCCCCCAACACGACAGTGATCAGCGATCGGATCGAAAAGATCACTGCCGATTCGATCGTCACCCCTGACGGCGTGTCACACCCTGTGGATGTGATCATTTACGCCACAGGGTTCCATGTCACGGACGGGTTCGATCAACTCGCGCTCAAGGGCGCTCGGGGCGAGGACTTGCCGTCGCACTGGCACCGGACGGGCATCAATACCCACCTCGGCATCACCACCGAGGGCTTCCCGAACCTGTTCTTCCTGCTCGGACCTAACACGGGTCTTGGGCACAACTCTGTCGTGTTCATGATCGAGCAGCAGATCAAGTACATCATGAAGGCCATCG
Organism: Rhodococcus sp. T9N; assembly: GCF_024436645.1. Taxonomy (NCBI): domain Bacteria; kingdom Bacillati; phylum Actinomycetota; class Actinomycetes; order Mycobacteriales; family Nocardiaceae; genus Rhodococcus; species Rhodococcus sp. T9N. Next base: position 52,934 of record NZ_JAMSKS010000029.1, read on the forward strand.
ACGCCGTCGACAGTCGAGGTGCGGAGCGTGTTGATGTGCGGGCCGAGGTTCAAGAACACTTCAACAAGAGCATCCAACACAAGCTCGCCAAGGGCGTGTGGACCAACGGCGGATGTACGAGTTGGTATCTGGACTCGCAAGGTGTCAACCGTACGGTGTGGCCCGGGTTCACCTGGCAGTACTGGCGAGCGACGAAAGACTTCGATCCCGCCGAGTACGAGATCGCCTGACAATCCAACCGTAGGTCATCGAGAAGTGAGTATCCGACAGTGAGTAGTTCGACAGCAGGCAATTACGCGACCCAGGTCGCAGTCGTCACGGGAGCCGCCTCAGGGATCGGTCGGTCCCTTGCCCTCCAACTGGCCGAACGCGGGGCCAGCCTTGCCTTGTCCGACGTCGACGAAGTGCATCTCGAGGAGACGGCGGACATGTGCCGTACCGCGCATCGTGCGACCGTGGAGACCGCGGTGTTGGACGTGGCAGATCGTGCTGCGTTCCAGGTTTACGCAGAGAGCGTGCAGTCGTCTTTCGGGCGCGTCAACATGGTGTTCAACAATGCCGGCGTCGCCCTCGGCGCCGACGTTGTCGACATGTCCTGGGAGGATTTCGACTGGCTGATGGGCATCAACTTCGGTGGTGTCGTCAACGGGACCAAGGCGTTCCTGCCTTATCTGATCGCCTCTGGTGATGGTCATCTGGTAAACACCTCCAGCGTCTTCGGTCTGGTCGGGATCCCCAGTCAAAGCGCTTACAACGCCGCGAAGTTCGGTGTGCGTGGCTTCACCGAAGCGCTTCGGCAAGAGATGAAAATCAGTCGGCATCCGGTCACGGTGACATGCGTTCACCCCGGCGGCGTCAAGACTAATATCGTCAACAACGCTCGTGGTGTATCCGGTATGGGGGCAGATACCGCCACCATTGCCTCGATGTTCAACAACATCGCCAGGACCACTCCGGAGAAAGCTGCGTGCGCCATCCTCAAGGGAATGGACAAGAAGAAGCCCCGAGTGCTGATCGGCGCAGACGCACGTGGCTTCGACTTTGTCGCACGCGTTGTCGGTCCGCGCTACCAGGACATCTCTGCGCCTGTCACACGCGCGGGCTACGCCTTGGCTCGTAAGCGGGGGATCATCAAATGACCCTCGAACAGGAGAATCGGCCGGGCACCACCGCGCGATCGCGAACGCTGACCGTGTCGGAGGTCGTGCAGGAGACCAAGGACTCCGTGAGCATCGCCTTCGAAGTGCCTGACGAGATCGTCGACGATTTCAAGCATCTACCCGGGCAGTTCATTACGTTGAAGATCCCGTCCGACCAGACGGGCCACGTCGCACGATGCTACTCGCTGAGCAGTTCGCCTCATGTCGATGACTTCCGCCTCGAGATCGGGGTGAAGCGCACCGCTGGGGGGTATGCGTCGAATTGGTTGTGTGACAACGTTTCCATCGGCATGGAGGTGACCGTCCTCACGCCATCGGGAAAGTTTACCGCTAAGAGCCTCGACGTCGACTTGCTCTTCTTCGCTGGCGGAAGCGGCATCACTCCGGTTCTGTCGCTGGTGCAGTCGGCTCTGGTGTCGGGCAGTGGGGAAGTTGTCCTGTTCTACGCAAACCGTGACTCCGATTCGATCATGTACGAGTGCCGGCTTGAGCAGATTAGATCTGAATTCGCCGAGCGGTTCACTTTGGTTGACTGGCTTGAGTCGGAGAACGGGATTCCCACATCAGAGGCTGTAGAAAAGATTATTCGTGAACACAAGGGATCGGCAATTTTCACCTGCGGGCCCTCCCCTTTCATGGATCTTGTGGAAAGCTCTGCCGCCGCATGCGGAGTGGATCATTCGGATGTACATCGAGAGGTATTCCAGTCGCTGACGGGTGACCCGTTCGACACCGCAACACTGCGTCGACTCAGTGACGACGAGGGTGTAGCTACGGCCACGGTTTACCTGAACGGAGAGTGCATCACCACGGAGTGGCCACGTAACACGCCTCTGCTCGATGTGCTGCTCTCGCGAGGGCACAATGCCCCGTACTCGTGCCGAGAGGGCGCATGCAGCGCGTGTGTGTGCAAGCTCATCGATGGCGATGTCGAGATGGTGCAGAACAACATCCTCGTAGACGACGACATTGAGGACGGCGAGCGACTCGCGTGCCAGGCACTTCCGCTCACCGACGCTGTGACGGTGAGTTTCGATGACCTCTGACTCCTCGAAAGCTGGCCTATTGTCGCGGCGGTCGCGGGAGGTTCTCTCCAGTGACGGCACGAGGCTGTTTGTCGAGGAGTACGGGCTCGGTGATGATGCGCCGCTGCTGGTGTTCAGCCACGGGTGGGCTTGCCAAGGTCGGTTCTGGAGACCTCAGATCGAGCACTTCGCCACCACACACCGTGTGGTGGTGTATGACCAACGAGGGCATGGCTGGAGCGACCGGGGTCGCGCGCCCTTCTCTTCGTCGGTGCTCGGCGACGATCTCGAGGCTGTCTTGCGCGCTGTTGTCACGTCTAATCGTAAGGCATTGGTGACCGGTCACAGTATGGGCGGGATGTCCATCATGGGTTGGGCTGCCGAGCACCCGGAGTCGGTGCCCGTCTTATCCCGCGGTGCCGTCTTGGCGAGTACCGGCCCCTCGCAGTTGGTGAGTAAATCGACGCTAATTGGGTCGCCACGTCGATTCCGCGCCTCACTGGAGCGGGCCTTCGCAGCCGGGCTCGCCACCGCGGGACCGGAGATGCTTGACACTCGCTTCAACCGACGGTTGGTGAAATACGGGACGATGGGTCCACACGCGCCAGCAGACGTTGTGGCTGAGTGTTCCGACATAGTACTGCGGTGCCCCCCTGCGGTTCGGGGAATGTGGGGCAGGGTCCTGGCCACCATCGATGTAAGCAAAGGAATCGACTCACTTACGGTTCCGACGACCGTGATCGTGGGCTCGGCCGACAAGTTGACACCCGCGGTTCATTCCATTGATCTCGCCGACCGACTGCAGCAGCGCCGCCGGTTGCATGAGTTCGTGGCGTTGCCACAGATCGGTCACATGATCAACATGGAGGCACCAAACTATTTCAACGAAGCAGCGGCCCGATTGGACGCAGCCACGGTAGGCGATGGCTTTTGAACCGTCGACCGGACACACATGAGCTCGTGAGACGGCCACGATCGTCGACAGGCCGCGCGTGTCCGAGTTGGGAGGGGTCCATCGAGGCGTACAGCATCGATGGCATCGCCACGGTGATCTTTTTTGCGTCGATGGTGCGCAGCACCTCGGCGGATAAAACTTCGGCAGCACCATCATCGGGCCGCCTTTCGTCAGGGTCGGCACGAAGAACGCAGCCCCAGCATGCGACAGCGGGGTGCACAACGAGAATTTAGGGTACCCGGCCATTCTCACTCCGGAGAGTTGAATCTGCGTCATCGTGAACAATGCCGAAGCCTCCGATGGCTCCCTTCGGCTTTCCGGTCGTGCCGCCGGTGTATGTGATCGACACGGTGCGATCCGGCGGCCGATCGGCTGCTTGAGGGAGGGTGCCGAACCGCTGCGAGCGAACCGAGAGGTTTCAGCGAACGGCTCTCCAGCCCGACTCGCTTGAGAGGACCCTTCAGGGTATTGTTAACCCCACAATGTCATTCGTCCGCCGCGTTTCATTTACTCCATCTCAGGTGCAGCGTCGAGTTACCGATGCCCGTAGCACCCGCTGGGATGAGCATAGAGTCGAGGTACGCGCGCAGCTGGTCGACGCGACCATACGGATCATCGAACGGTATGGTGCAGGCGTCAGCATGGACGACATCGCTGCGGAGGCCCGTGTATCTAAACCAAAGCTGTACCGCTACTTTGGCGACAAAGCGGGCTTGAACGCGGCGGTGGCGGCGAAACTCGGTGCGTTGATGTGGGATTCGGCGAAAGCCACTATTCTCGCCGACCAAGATTATGCTTCGGTTGACGACATGGTTCGCTCGTCCGTCCAGAGCTACGTCACGATCGTCGGGCGGTATCCCACGGTCGTCAGATTCCTTATGGCGAATCACTTGTTTCAGTACTCCGGATCGGGAAATGGCGGAGTTGCTGACGAACTGAGGTCGGTGATGGAGGTCGTCGCCGATCGGTTCAGTGAAAGTCTTCAGCGTGTTCACGCAGATACTTCGGTCATTCCCTTGGCCGTGGCGTCCATTCTGGGTTCTGGTCTATCTGCGACTCAGTGGTGGATCGACAACGGTCGTGAGCAAGGGGTGGACGATACGTTCTTCGCCGCACACCTATCAGAGACGACGTGGGGGATCGTCGACGGCGCGGCCGCAACCGTAGGCGTGGCCTTCTCACGCAGTCTGCCATTCAGCCATCCCGGTTTCGCGTCCCGCCACAAAATGGACTGAATCACCCTAGATATCCCAGAATTGTACCTTGTCAAGCTGCGTCGGGTTGTTGCGCGGTGCGGTATGCCCAAGCGGTGTGTTCGTCGTATTCGGTGCAGTGGCGTACGCACCCGTGCAGTGGCCCGACAAGTCTGTTGGCGAGTGCGCGGAGCGCTTGGTGGTGGAGGTCTCCGGTAGCACGGTGTTGGTCGTAGAACGCGCGAGCGGCCGGACTCTGGCTGAGGGCGCAGAACGCCCACCGGTCGATGGCATCGTAGAGCCGCCCGTTGCGGATATGTCGAGCCAGTACGGCCCGCTTCTTGCCCGACGAAACTGTAGGGGTGACGTACCGGCGTAATTCTTGCGAGACTCGGCGTTGGTGTAGCGGTCGACGTCGTCGCTGAATTCACCGAGCCCCGGGCGGCGAGGATGACACCGATTCCTGGCAGGGAGAGGTAGACGGCGGCGTTGCGTGTCAGCGTCCGGGTGTGTTCCAAAATGGCGGGTCAGTTCGGCTTCGAGGTCGCCGATCTGACGGTTCAACTCCGCGATCAGCGCCAAGAGTGCGCCGGCATCGCGCTCGACCTGCGCTGCGAACGCCTGCAACCACGAAGGGCGAACGCTACCGAGCCCGTTTCTGCGCCCGCTGCGCACTCCGCGACGACCTCCATGCAATCTTGATATTCGATAACGAGGACATCGCGCTGGACGCGCTCCTTCAAGCGTTGGGCGCAACAAATCGACCTCAGAGCGCGGTCATCTTGATGCGAGGCGCGCGGGCCTCGCCTGCCGCCGCGGAGCGGCAGAGATTGGGGTCGTCGCAGCATTCGGCCGAGGCAGGTCGGGTGTGAGATAGTTGCATTCGCGAGATGCCCTTCGTGGTGGCTGGAATGTTCCCTAGACAAGAACTCAGTTACGGGCAGTCCGCAAACGCGGCCTCAGAATAGTCATCTCCAGGTCCGAAATCCTCGCGGGAGATCACTTCTCTCTTTAAAGCTATGTCGGCTTGGTCGATCCTTTAGTGCGGTTCACTTCTGACATAGTGCAGTTTATCTTTCGAAACTGACAGCGGTGCAGGCCGAGCGCACGAAGACGCGACAGACTCGGCACAGTTTTTTCACGACAGAGAGGTCCGACCATGAAGAGAATTCCGGACGAGGTCAGCGGGTCGGCCGGCCCCACTATCGAGAACTGGGTGCGCTCGTTCTGGGGCACGACTTCCGAGTCGCCTGATTTACCGCCCCACCACCCCGACTGTCTTGGTTGTGGGCCGCAGAACCCGCACGGCCACGCCCTGTCGGTCCAGCGTGACGAGAACGGCGTGGTGGCTCACCATGTGTTCGATCAACGTCATGTCGGGGCACCCGGGATAGCACACGGCGGCGCGGTGGCGACCGTTCTCGACGATCTGTTCGGCTTCCTGCTCTACACAGTGGGTGAGCTCGCCGTGACGCGGCGTCTCGAGCTCGACTATCTAGCGCCGGTTCTGCTCGGCACTCCCTACGTGTTGCGTGCTGCCGTTCGGTCTCGTGATGGGCGCAAACTGGATCTCACGGCCACGATGGACGATGCGCAGGGCCGCTCGGTCGCCACCGCTACTGCCCTGTTCGTGGTGGTCGAGGTCGAACACTTCATGCAGTCCCAAGCCCGAGCTCAACTCCGGGCCACAGACACGAATCACACCGAAGAATAGACACCCTGGCCGACCTCATCGACGTCCATCACCCGCGGTGGCTGTCGTTCGGCTGCGTCTACCTGGCGCAACGACGGCGAGCACGAGTGCCCCAGCGGCGGTCAGGGCCGCCAACGCCAGTGTCGCCTGACCACTTCCATGTACGAATGCGGCTTTGGCGAACTCGGCCAGCGGCTGGCCAGCTGGTCCTGCGCGGTCGGCGACCTGCAATGCGGCGGCCAGAGAATCGGCCACCGGACCACGGGCTGGCTCGGGTAGCTGGGGCAGAGCCGGCTGGATGTGCTGAACGTAACCGGCCGCGAGCACGCTACCGGCTACCGCAATCCCAATCGCGGCACCGATTTCGCGAGCCGCGTCGTTGACCGCGGCAGCCACCCCGTGCTTGGCCTCTGGAGTGTCCGAGACGATGGCGAAAGTCGCAGGAGCGGTACACAACCCCAAACCCGCGCTCATGATGAGCAGGGGCCACAGCAGGTCAGGGTAAGTCGCAGCGACGGTCAGTCTGCTCACCATCACCAGTCCCGCCGCGATGGTGAGCAGACCTACAGTGGTCATCACCCGCAGCCCAACAATGTTCGACAGCCAGGGTGCAATCACCGAGATCACGATGAGCGGCACGACCATAGGGGTCAACGCCAACGCGGCGGTGAGCGGTCCATAACCGAGAATCAACTGCAGATACTGCACCAACAGCAAGAACACCCCGAAGGTCACCAGAAATTGGATACAGACAGACAGCGCGCCGGCACCGAAACCACGGCGGGCGAACAACCGGACATCGAGTAGCGGTGCCGAGGAACGTAGTTCTACGACGACGAACACCACAACTGCGAACAAGCCCACCGCAGTGCTGATGGCGACGAGCGAATCCGACCAGCCACGGGCCGGAACCTCGATCACAGCGAAGACGATCGCCCCGACTGCCACAACTACGGTCACAGCGCCCACCCAATCGACCGGTGGATGCTCCTGCTGGCGGGACTCCGCGATACTGCATGCCAACCCGGCCAGAACCGCTCCGGCGACGGTCAACCCGACGAACACCGAGGTCCACGACCACTGCTCGAGCAGCACTCCAGCCCCGAGGATGCCCAGGACCGCCCCGGATCCAGCAACCCCGGCCCACACCCCTACAGCGCGACCGCGATGCGCCGGTGGAAATCCCGCGGTCAGTATCGACAGCGTCGAGGGCATGACCAGCGCCGCACCCGCCCCAGCCAACGCGCGAGCAGCGATCAGCCACGCCGGGTCAGCAAGAAACAAGGGCAATGCCGACGCGAAAGCGAACAACGCCAACCCCGCCACGAGCACCCCCCGGCGACCGTAACGATCACCGATCGCACCGGCAGGCAGAACGAAGCACGCCAATACCAACGTATAACCGTCGACTATCCAGGTAAGTTGAGCTTGCGTCGCCCCTGTCGCGACCGCGATCTGTGGCAACGCTGAATACAATGCCGCCATTGCGGCCACCACCAACGCGACCGCCATGCACGACACAATCAACATCCACCACTGGGCGCCGCTCCATCGAGCGACGCCGGCAGAGTCGGATCCACGTTCGTTCATGGCCAGCCTCCCAGTTCGAGACCGGTCGTCTCGGTACGAGACTATTAGTATCATAACTCTGTGGGTGTGACAGAATGGTCATGCGAGGAGATATTTTGTCAGTCAAATGGAGCGGAGCCCGTTCATGGTCGACCCTCTCGTTGCAGCCGAGGGCCCGGCCGATCCCCGGCTGGCGCGCTCACGTAACCGGTTACTCGAAGCTGCCGGTCAGCTGCTGTCCACCGGCGGTGTCGAGGCGGTCACCGTGGAGGCGGTCACCCGCATGTCGAAGGTTGCGCGTGCCACGCTGTACCGACACTTCGGAAGTACCACCGACCTGCTCGCGGCAACCTTCGAGCGACTACTACCCCCAGTCGACACCGATATCGATACCGGTCCGCTACGCGAACGTCTGATTTCGTTGCTCACCACCCAAGCCGACCTCATCGACCAAGCTCCGGTGCAGATGACCACGCTGGCGTGGCTGGCAATGGGACCCGTCAACAGCGGCGACGCCAGTCGGCGCGATCTCGATCCTGGCGCGGTGGTCTCACTTCGGGCACGTGTCATAGAGCAATACCGCAAGTCCCTGGATCAGATCCTGACGGCCCCTGACGCCCGCGATGTGCTCGGCGAGCTCGACACCACCTTCGCCCTCATTCAGCTCCTCGGACCGATAGTGTTCGCTCGCCTTACAGGACTGCGTCACATCCACACCGACGACTGCATCCGCATCGTCGACAACTTTCTCGCCGCCCATGCCACAAGTGTCGGATCGAGCACTTCGCGCGACAATAGTCGTACGTGGCCGGCCACGACGCCAGACCCGCAGTTCAACGAAGGCCAGTAAGGCTTGACGGAAAACCACACCATCACTGCGCTAACCAGTCAGGGATCGCGGCGCTCATCGGATGCAACCTAACGTGGGCATAAGAACTCAGAGTTGCAGGAGACTTCTGAAATCGTGCAGCCGACTTCTGAAACTGACAGCCCAAAAAGTCGCTCACAAGGGCACAGTGTTGCAGAACTCACCGACAGACGAAGTTTCGGGACAAAAGCAATGGGACAGGTTTTTGCAACACTCCCCTGGCTGGTCGCTTCGTCTGATCGTCGTCGTCTGTTTCGTGTCCGAGAAACGATCCATTGACGGACACGCCACCTGAGACGCGAACGACTCGGTCCACCCCCTTGTCACTGTCAGGGTTTCCTGACAGGCTGGGTAGACGTCAGGGAACCCTGACACTCGTTGATTACCTGACAGAAGGGCCTGAGATGACGTGGGACTACGACGGGCACGAAGGTTACGCCGCAACGATCGCGGCGGGCGACAGGAAAGTGAGGGCCCACGTCACCGAGGGGATGGAGCTGGAAGATGGAACACTCGTACCCGATTCCGACACAGTGGGCTGGCGGACAACGTGCTCATGCGGCTGGAGAGCACCGCTGATGTTCGAACGCGTCACCGATCCTTCTGTCTCACTTGCCGAACGGCAGGTATTCGACACCGAAGGCGACGGATGGCCACCACGCGAAGTCGAGGAACTTTGCCGCACCGAATGGCACGAACACATTCGCCCCGCGGAGAACCTGGCTGCGGTACGGCAAGCAGCTGAGGACCACCGTTTGAGCGGGGAACGACTCGACCGTGCCGTTGCCGGCGCTCGCGATGGCGGCGCATCCTGGACGGACATCGGCAGAGCCGCTGGGGTGGCCCGGCAAACCGCTCACGAACGATGGAAAGCCTTGTCGCACAACGTCGATTCCAGTTAGTGGCAGCTACCCCCGGACCACGAAGGAACGCGTATCTATTCCGGTCCGGGCGTGCCGGGATCCTCACGATCGAACCAGCCCCACGCTCTTGTCCCACATTGGGACAGATGCTAGTGTCCCAGCATGGGACAAAGTCGAACATACCTCGATGTCATCGCTTGGCAAGACTCACTGACGCAGACTGAGCGAGAGGCACGCGGCCCATTTCAGTCGGCATTCGGTGTCGGCCATGGGGAGTCCGCCGGCGATGCAGTAGCAACGGCACGTCGTGCCGCGACGATCGCCAATCAGGTGTTCGATCAGGTCAAAGAGCAAGCTGTGTACGCACTCCTGGCCGACAACCTTCCCGTACGGGCGATTGCGGCTCGCACCGGAATTCCTAAAAGCGAGGTTCACCGTATATCTCGGCGACTCGGTCGAGATGGCGATTTACCAGGTTCGGTTGCGACTGTGCCTGTCTCGCGGGACGAAGTGCGGGATCAGGTCCGCGCTGCGTGGGGCCACCGATAGCGTCCCCCCAAATTGCGGAGTACCGATGGTGACTCCCCATATGCTCATGCGAAACCGTTCGACGCTGGTCGACACATTCGGAGATGCCGGGGGCGAGATGTCGAGATTCGTGCAGTTCATCGACAGTGAGATCGTTCAACGTTGGTCATCTACCATCGCCACAGTCTTGTTCCCCCTGCTGGTTCTACCTTCTGCCGTCGACGCCGCAGTCGAGGACGCCTCCGCTTTGAACTGGGCAATCCTCCTGATCTTCGTCAGCGGATCCGTCGCCCTCGCCGCGACCGCCTTCACCAAGTGGCGCAAACACTTTGCTCGTCGGACCGATACCTGATCACGGAAACTTCCGGTGCACCCGACCGTTGCCGGCGCTCGCGATGGCGGCGCATCCTGGACGGACATCACCTCGCCTGAACTGCGGGTTCTGAGTGCACACACCCCGTTGTGGTGGCGAGGCGATTTCTGCTTTCATTCGCGGCATGAATTGGTATGCGGTTCTTTTGGTCGTTGTCGGTGTCGCGGTTGCGGCGTTCAGTGTTGTCGTCGAGAGGAATGAAGGTGCAGGGAGGGCAGGCAATGTTTTGTTGGCGGGTGGTTCGATTGCTGCGGTCGGTCTCGTCTGGGTGTTCTGGTGAGTACAACCGAGTGAGTGTTCCCCGATAGGTGAGTGTTCTCCCAGCGTGACGGGTGCCCGACCTGATCGAGGTCGGGCGCCTCACCCGCAACATTCAGGATCGTTCGCTCTTGTTCGGAATCACGAACAGGATGACGGCGATGGCGCCAAGGATCACGACAGCGGCGCAGATCGCGATGATGTTTCGTGCCTGGATTCCGTTGACTGCCAAAGCGATCACGGCCACTGCGGCCAGGACCCACAGAAGTTTTGCAAGTAGGACTTGGCGTAGGGCCAACGCTCCTGCTCCGAGAAAGAGAAGAACTGTTGCGGCGACTGTGGATATAGGCATGTCGGGCTCCTTGAGATAGGTCTGTGTTCGCCCGATCGTTTCGAGCCTTGCAGTCTCACATACAGCACCGACACATATGCGCTGCCAGGGGTTAGGCGGTGCCTTCCTTTGGGATGACGCCTGCTTCGTCGGCGAAACGCTTGAGGCTGCGTCGGTCCGATCGGGAGAGGATCTTCTCGCCGGCGTCGTTGTAGCGCTCCCCCAACATGGACCCGGTCAGTTTCTCGACCGCATTCTCGAGCGTGACGCCGGCATTGCGCCACCGCGGGGTGGCTCGGATTGCGATCCACAGCGGGGCGATGTGTTCGGCGGCGTCCGGGTCGAATCGCCCGAGTTCGAGGTTGTACGGGGTGGTATTGATCGCCAAGGCGAGTAGTCGCTCGTCCTCGCTCCTGGACCATCTGTCGAAGAACGGCATTTCGTCTCCTGTCCTGTCTGTTTCGCGACGATATTGATGTGCCGTCGAGCTAGTTGGTGGTCCTGATTGCGTCGATCATCTCATGCGCTCACGGGCTTGATGTGGGCTGCGACGGTGTCACCGATACGGGTGACGAGGTCGATGTCTTCACCCAAGGATGCGGAGGCGTGGGCCGCTCCGACGGTGCCGGCGCACAAGTTCCAGGCAAGTCGATGTGTGGTGGGAGTGTCGGGGATTTGGCGGGCACTGATGGCGGTGTCGACGATCTTGCTGATGGCGTCCACCCAGTGTGCAAAGCCGTCGGTGTTGTCGATGGAGGGTTCGAGAGTGAGCTTCATGCCAGCACGCAGGTTGATGTCCTCGGTGATCTGTCGTGCGAGGGACGTGAAGATCGCTGTCAGTTGCTCTGCTGCTGTCATGCTCGGACCGGCCGTTGCGTCAGTGACGGTTTCGTCGACGGTGCGCGTCCAGTCGGAGAGGAGTTGGTTGCCGATCGCTTCTTTGGATGGAAAGTGGTAGTACATCGCGCCTTTGGCGAATTTTCCAGCGCGGGCGATGGTGTTCATACTGGTGTGGCCGTACCCGTCGGTGTCGAAGTGACGGGCCGCAACGGCGATGATCGCGTTCCGTGTTCGCACTGCGCGAGCCTGGGGCTCCGCGTTCTTGCTGCCGGGGGCACGGCCGATCCGGGGGCGGGTTCTCGCGGCAGTGCCTTCCGTCGTGTTCGCCGACTCGATGGGGCTGGTCATAGTGATGCTCCTTCGATCATGCGGACGGTAGCCGAATCAGGTGTGCACCACATCAGCAGCCGTTGGTCGACGTGCAGGTGCGAAGTTCGTCGATCACGTGGAGTCGTTCCGGTTCGCTGAGTAGAACCGTCAGGGGTGAGAGGTTGCGCATTTCGCGGGCAGTCTCGGTGTCGGAGGCTTCGATCTCGCGGACGGCGTCGATGTCGTTGTTGCTCACGATGTGTTCCCACTGGTCGAGGCATCGGGTCAGTGAGGCGCCGGTGACGTGCTGGCGCAGTCGGTGCAGGCTGTGGTGGATCTGATCGGTGTCGAGGTTGAGGTGTTCGCGTTCGATTTTGTCGAGGACGGCGGTGTTCAGGAGCTTCTTGCGGATGACTTTGCGTGGGACTACGGACATCGTCAGCTCCTTCCACGATGCTGCGGTGATTGCCTACGACCTGGTAAAACCGCGTTCAATGTAGCGGATGCCCGCCACTGTCGGCGTCTACACTTGATTGGGGTTCTTCGTAGAATACGATGGTGTGATGTTGATTGGCTACGCACGGTGCGCATCGTCTGGTGACGATGAGCAGGTCGAGCGTGACCAACTCGTGAAACTCGGAGTCGAACCAGGTCAGATTCATGTCGATCATGGTTTGAGCGGTATTGATCGGCCGCGGCCGGCACTTGCAGCGGCACTCGGCGCGGTGTCTGCGCGTGACACGTTGGTTGTCACCTCGCTCGACCGGCTGGCGCGGTCGGTACCGGACCTTTCGGATATCACTGCTGATCTGTCACGGCGTGACGTGTTGTTGATGTTCGACGGTGTCGTGCACGATCCGAAGGACCCGATCGGTGAGACCGTGTTTTCGATGCTGTCGACGACGTTCGCGCAGTTCGAGTCCGGTCTACTGCGGTTGCGGCTGCACGAGAGCGTTGCCCAACGGAAAGCCTCGGGTGCGTTCAAGGGACGTAAGCCGAAACTCACTCCGGAGCAGCAAGCGGAGATGTTCGACCTGTACGAACGGCATGAATCGTCCGTCCCAGAGCTGATGAAACGCTTTTCTCTTTCTCAACCTGCGGTCTACCAGTACCTCACACGCGAGAGAACCCTTCGATCCTCACCTGAGCCACCTCTCGACCACTGACTGACGCAACCAGAATCCCTTCGAGGGCAAGGCATCACGAAGTGGTGTCGCGGCAGACCGTTTGTGTGCTGTTCGCTTTGTCGTGTGTTCAGGCGTTGCGGTGTGGGCCGATGAGACTGTCGAGGTAAGCGACTTGCGCGTCGAGACCGGCTCGGACGTCGTCGATGTCCTTCCGCATGGCATTGGTGTGGCCGGCGGCGTAGTCGGATCCGATGATCTGCCCGAAGATCCGGTCCACGTCCGCGGCTCCGGCTGCCAGCTCGGTCACCGACTGCAGATTGTTCAGGGCGACCCCGATCGGGGTGAGGGCTTGTTCGTAGGCGCGTAGCGCGGCGACCCGGTCCACGAGTGCGTCTTCGACGTGTGCGGCGACGACGTGGCGGCGGTCCCACTCTGCCCTCGCTTTCGCGAGTTGGTCGGTGCCGTCATCTGCCGGCAGCGTTGGTGTCGTGGACCGCAGGCGCAGGAGTTCGTGCGCGGCGGCCGCGATCATGTGCAGCTCGATGGTGAAACCGAGAACGGAGCGGTGTCCGTCGAGCAGGGGGTGCGCCCAGGCTGGGTCGGAGATGATGCGTGCGACAAGATTTTCCGCGATCACGACGAGCCGGGTCTCCGTCCCTACCTCGAGTAGCGGCCAATGCAACGCCGAGTACGCCTGCCTGAGCTCCTCGCGTTGCTCGGTGGTCAGTTGGGCGTAGCCGCGGGGTTTTCCGGTGAGGGCGCGCCACCAGCTCGGGCGCCACCAGCTCGGTGGGGCGAGGAGTTCGTTCGGGTCGACGATCGTGGTCGAGAGTGCCGCGACGGCAGATTGCGTCGACGGACTGACCGCGCTCCAGTCCAGTACGGCAGTGGTGCGGGCGGATCGCTGGGGGTATCGGGTCCGGTCGAGGACCCAGGCACGTGCGGTCTCTGTCTCAGGCATGGTCATCGTCTTCTTCACTCTCAGCCCGCGCAGCGCGGGCAGGGTATCGCTGGGTACCTAACACGTGCGCCGTCAACGGGTTTCGCTGGACGGCGCACGTGTGCCGGCATCTAACGGCGGGGACGTTGTTCGGTCAGGGCCACAGGTGGCACCTGGAAGTCGGAAAACAGCCTCCTGTGCAGGTCTTCGGTGTACGAGGCCGGGCGAGGCTTCTGCGGTGAGTTGGAGGTGTTCACAGCGTCGCTCCTTCGATCTTGCGGACGGTGGCAGGGTCGGTACCGCACCACATCAGGAGTAGATCATCGACGCGACGGCGGATGGTGTGCGGTTCGTCGAGGCAGGCTGCGACCTGAACGGCGCCGATGAAACCGGCGCACAGGCTCTCTGCGAGACGGGGGTCGGGGAGCAGATTGACGAAATCCGGCGCTAAGGGGCAATCGCCGAGCGA